>CAZIRH010000080.1:0-13668 GCA_964541065.1 uncultured Solibacteraceae bacterium | reverse complement strand
TGAGTGGCCTCTCGAAGACCGCCGGCCTGCCGCAAGTGAAGCTCGGCTGGATCGTGGTCAGCGGTCGGCTGGCCGCGGCGGCTCTGGAGCGCCTGGAGCTGATAGCCGACACCTACCTCTCGGTTGCCACCCCGGTCCAGCACGCCCTGCCCCGCCTGCTCGAGGCGGGCGCCGCGGTCCAGCGTCAGATCGCCGAGCGTGTACAGTCCAACCTCGGGTTGCTTGCGGCGCGCGTCCGGCAGCAGCCCGCCTGCCAGCTCCTGGAGGTCGAGGGTGGCTGGTACGCCATTTTGCGCGTCCCGCGCACACGCAGCGAGGAAGACTGGACCCTCGCGCTGCTCGCGCGCGATGGCGTGCTGGTCCAGCCCGGCTTCTTCTACGATTTCGACACGGAAGCCTTCCTCGTCCTCAGCCTCCTCACTCCCGCCGACGTCTTTCGCCAGGGCGTGCAGCGCCTGCTCGCTCGCGTCGCGGTTGACTCCGCTGCGCCGCTGTGAAAAAGTGATACTTTCCCGGTTAATTGGGGGTCAATATGAAGATTCTCGTTCAAGCCTACGATTGGCTCGCCACTCCCGCGGGCGCCGAGTTTCTGCTGGCGCTGGGGCTGGCGCTGCTGTACTGGCTCGCCGTTCTGCTCATCCGCTGGCACCTCATCGCACGGCCGGTGTTGCGCAACCTCCAAGCCCGCATTCGCAGGGTCCGCGCGGAGATCGACGAGGACACCAAGTCGCTGCCCGGCGTGCCCCAGGCCCTGGCCCGCCGCGTCAAGGACCTGTTGAACGATGCCCGCCAGCCCACCGAGACTCTCAACTGGTGGGACCGCCTCTTCTGGAACCGAGGCCAGGAAGTGGCCGGCTGGCAACTGGTCCACGAGGCCGAGCGGCGGGGCGTGGCCATGATGTCCGCGCACGAAGTCCACGTCCGCCTGACCACGGCGCTGGAAGAGCTGCGCGGCGCCGGCAATGAGGCCTGCCTGACCCTGGCGGCCCGCATCGAGGCCCTTCGCAAACGCGACGCCCAGCCCATCGATGAGCGCCCCCTGCTCGACGAGACCCTGCGCATCCTTTACAAAGACCGCGACCAGAGGTTCTTCGTGCTGGTCAACTGGTACAACAAGCTCAACCTGCTCGGCCCCTGCGCCCTGGCGCTCATCGTGGCGCTGACCGGCGCTCTGGGCCATTCCGTGTTGTTCCTGGCCGGCGCCGCGGGCGGCTTTCTGAGTCGGCTGACGCGGCAGTTGAAGGCCCCGGAGATGGCCCGGGACTACGAGTCGGGCTGGACCGAGCTCTTCCTGAGCCCCTTGTTCGGAGCTCTGGCCGGCTGGTCGGGGGTCCTGCTGATCAGCGCGCTGACGCAGGACGACCAGTACCTCGGTTCGGCATTCAAAGGTCTCAAGGACGTGTGGAAGTACCCTTACAGCCCCGCCGCGCTCACCGTGGCCCTCTTGATGGGGCTCACTGAGCGCGCCTTCGACAAGGTCGTCAGAGCCCTGGAAGAGCGCCTACCCGGTGGCGGCTCCGAGGCCAAGAAAACCGCACCCTCCAGACCGGCCGCCGCCGGCGAGGGCAAGCCCCAGCCCGCTCAGAGCGAGTAGAGTGGCCTACGAGCAGCACCGCGAAGTCACCTGGGAGGAGCTGCTGCGCTCGGAGTGAAGGCTCACTTCCCCGCGGGCAGAATCTGCGCCTTGATGATGTAGTCCAGCCGCGGGAAGCGCCGCTCCAGGTACTCGTTGCCCTGCGTTTGGATCAGCGACTGGTCCGGGCCGCTGCCGCGGGGCGCGCCGTCGCCGTAACCGCTGTAGAGCCGGTCCACCACCTCCATGCCCTGGACCACCCGCCCGAAGGGCGCAAAGCCCATCCCATCCAGCCGGCTGTTGTCCACCAGGTTGATGAACACCTGGCTGGTGCGCGAGTTCGGCCCCGCCATGGCGAAGCTGATGAACCCGCGCGTGTTGCTCTGCTTGACCGGATCGTCTCGGATGATGGCCCCGCGCCACTGCGCTTGCACCTTGGGGTTGCCGTTGATGCCGAACTGCACCATGAACCCCTTCACCACCCGGAAGAACCGCGCCTCGTCGTAGAAGCCGCGCCTGACCAGCAAGTAGAAGCGCTCGGCGCCCTCCGGCGCCCACGCCTTGGTCACCTCGATGACCACGTCCCCCTTGCTGGTTTCGAGCTTCACCCGGAAGCTGGCCGGCGCGCTCTCCAGCTTGGCCGCTTCACCCTGGGTTGGCTCCGGGCTGCCGCAACCTGCCCAGGCTGCTGCCGCCAGTGCCACTAGTAGCGAGAGTTTGTGTTCCATGCGGGTATCATTTTATCAGGAGGCGTTTGATGACGGCTGAGGGCATGGAGGCCGCCGGGACCACGGCGGCGGACCCGGCCGCGGAGTACCGCCGCCGGCTCGAGGCGCGGCAGGCCTGCTCAGCGCGCCTCGAGCGGATCCACCTCCGGCTGGGGAACGCCAAGCTGGTCGTGGCGGCCGTGGCCGTCATCCTGGCCTGGCTCGCGCTCGAGCGCGGCACGCTCTCCGCGTGGTGGCTGGCGGCCCCCGCCGTGGCCCTCGTCGCACTGGCCGTCTGCCACGAGCGCGTCATCGAAAGACGCCGCTGCGCCGACCGTGCCGCGGCCTTTTACGAGCGAGGCCTGGGCCGCCTCGAGGACCGCTGGGCGGGCCAGGGCGTCGCCGGCGAACGCTTTGCCGATTCCTCCCACCCCTATGCCGGCGACCTCGACATCTTCGGCAGCGGCTCCCTGTTCGAGCTGCTGTGCACCGGCCGCACCCGCACCGGCGAGGAGACCCTGGCACGCTGGCTGCTCTCCCCCGCCCCGCCTGAGGAAATCCGCGCCCGCCAGGCCGCCCTCGAGGAGCTGCGGCCCAGGCTCGACCGGCGCGAGGAGTTGGCCCTGGTCGGCGCAGACCTCCGCTCCGGCATCAGCCCCCAGGCCCTGGCGGCCTGGTGCGAACGTCCGCCCATCCTGGTTTCGCCCGCCGCGCGCTGGGCCGCGGCCGCGCTGGCGGTTTTGGCCATCGCCACCGCCGCGGTGTGGGCGGTGTGGGGCTTCCCCGGCGCCTTCCTGCTGGTCCTGCTCGCCGAGACCGCGCTCTCGCTGCGGCTCCGGCCCCTGGTGCAGAGAATCGTACAGAGCGTCGGCGAGCCAGCCTATGGACTCGAGCTGCTACATCTGCTGCTGGTACGCTTCGAGCGCGAGCGGTTCGCCAGCCCGCGCCTGCTCGAGCTTCAAGCCGTCCTCAAGGACTGCGGCACGCCTCCCTCGCGGCAGGCCGCCCGGCTGCACCGTCTCACCGAACTGCTCGACTCCCGCGACAACCTTGTCGTCCGGCTGATCGGGCCGCCGCTCATGTGGACCACGCAGGTGGCCCTGGCCATCGAAGCCTGGCGCGCGGCCTCCGGCGCGGCGGTGCGCCGCTGGCTGACCGTGGTGGGCGAAATCGAAACGCTCCACGTGCTGGCCGGCTACTCCTACGAGCGCCCGGCGGATCCCTTCCCCGAGCTGGTGGACGGCCAGGCCTGTTTCGACGGCGAAGCCCTGGGCCACCCCCTGCTGCCGCAGGCCCGCGCTGTCTCGAACGACGTGCGCCTGGGCCCTGACATGAAACTGCTGGTGGTCAGCGGCCCCAACATGTCCGGCAAGAGCACGCTGCTCCGCACGGTGGGCATCAACGCGGTGCTCGCCATGGCCGGCGCGCCCGTCCGCGCCCGGCGCCTGCGCCTTTCGCCGCTCGCCGTGGGCGCTTCCATGCGCATCCTAGACTCACTCCAGACCGGCGCTTCCAGCCTCTACGCCGAGATCACCCGCCTGCGCAAGCTCCGCGACCTGGCCGTCGGCAACCCGCCGCTGCTGTTCCTCCTCGATGAGCTGCTCCACGACACGAACGCCCACGACCGCGCCCTCGGCGCCGAGGCTTTCGTCTGCGACGTGGTCGCGCAGGGCGCCATCGGCCTGCTCACCACCCACGATCTCGCGCTGGCGCACATCGCCGAGGTGCTCGCCCCCGCGGCCGCCAACGTCCACTTCGAGGACCAGCTCGAGGACGGCCACATCACCTTCGACTACCGCCTGCGCCCCGGCATCGCCGACAAGAGCAACGCCCTCGAACTGATGCGCTCGGTCGGGTTGGAGGTGTGATCCCATCCCGCGCCGCGCGTGATATACTCCGCGGCGATGGAAAACCCACGCACTCTGCTTGCTCGCCGCGCATTCCTCTCCGCCGCCGGGGCCGCCTTGTGCGGGCCCGCCGCCGCGGCCACTCGCCCGCCGAACGTCGTGATCATCTTTTGCGACGACCTGGGCTACGGAGACCTGGGCTGCTACGGCTCCAACATACGCACGCCCAACCTCGACCGCATGGCCGCAGAAGGAACGCGCTTCACCCACTTCTACTCGGCCAACCCCGTATGCTCCCCCTCGCGCGCCTCGCTCATAACCGGTCGCTACCCCACCCGCGTGGGCGTTCCGCGCGTGCTCAATCCGAAAGACTCGACCGGCCTGCCCGATTCCGAAGTCACCATGGCGCAGATGCTTAAGGCCCGCAACTACAAGACCATGTGCATCGGCAAGTGGCACCTCGGCCACCTGCCGCAGTACCTGCCCACCAACCGCGGCTTCGACGAGTACTTCGGCATCCCTTACAGCAACGACATGAACCCCAGGGTGCTGCTACACAACACGGAGGTGGTCGAGCAGGAGGCCACGCTCGAAACCCTCACCCCGCGCTACACCGAGCATGCCCTTCGCTTCATCGAGCAGTCCAAGGCTTCCCCTTTCTTCCTCTACTTCGCCCATACCTACCCGCACATCCCGCTGGCCGCTTCGCCCCGCTTCCGCGGCAAGTCCCCGCAGGGCCTCTTCGGCGACGTGGTCGAAGAAATCGACTGGAGCGTCGGCGAGGTCTTCGGCGCGCTCCGCAAGCACGGCCTCGACCAGAACACGCTCGTGCTGTTCTCCTCCGACAACGGCCCCTGGTACCAGGGCAGCCCTGGCCGCCTGCGCGGCCGCAAGGGCAGCACCTACGAAGGCGGCGTGCGCGTTCCCTTCATGGCGCGCCTGCCGGGCCGCATTCCCAAGGGCCGCGTCTGCCACGGCGTGGGCTCGATGATGGATCTGCTGCCCACCGTGGCCCGCCTCTCGGACGTCCCACTCCCCAAGAACCCCCCGGACGGCATCGACATCTGGCCGCTGCTCTCCGGGCAGAAACCGGAGCTGGAGCGCGAGGCACTGCTCTACTTCGACAATGTCAACGTGCAGTGCGCCCGCTGGAAGCAGTGGAAGCTGCACGTCGCCCGCTACAACACCTTCGCCTACAACCCCGCGCCCGCCGCCGGCCGCCTCAACCTGCCACTCCACAGACCCGAACTCTACGACCTCCTCCGCGACCCCGACGAAAGCTACGACGTCGCCCCCGAGCGCCCCGACGTGGTCAAAGAGATCCAGGCGCGCATCGACCGCCTGATGGAGGGCTTCCCGGCCGAGATCCACCAGGCCTACGCCGACACCAGGGCGCGCGCCAATCTCGAACAGCGCGTCGGCGCGCTGCCGCGCCCCGGGAAGTAGCCGCCATCCGGCTGGGCTGAGCCTCAGGCGCGCACGACCTTGACGTGCCCGTGCTGGCCGTAGGCGATCAGGCGCCGGTCCTTGGTCAGGATCCGCGCTCCCATCCGCCGCGCGGTGGCCATCAGGATGCGGTCGGCAGGGTCGCCATGGAGATGGCCCGGCAGCCGGGAGCTGTCCAAAGCGATCTCCGGCGTCAGCGGAGCCAGCGCCAAACCTGGAGTGGCCAGGGCGCGCTTGATCCACTCATCGCGGGGCATGAACAACTCAATGCGCCCCTTGGCCTCCAGCATGCCCACTTCCCAGATCGAGATCACCGACACCAGCAGGCTGCGCCGCTCGGCCGCTTCTTTGAACGCCACGAGCCCGCTTCTGGAGAACCTGTCGTGATGTCCGAACTCCAGCCAGACCCAGCAGTGCGTGTCGAGTAGCAGGGGCTCGAGCCGTTCAGCGTTCGGCATCCCAGATTTCGTCGATCGGAGAAATGATGTCGCCGCGGATCACCCCGGTACCTTCCAGGCCCCCAAACCATTCCGGCAGCCCGTCCTTCACGGGCACTACACGCGCCACGGGCTTCCCACGTTTGGTAACGACGATCTCCTTGCCGGTCTGGCGCACTTCGTCCAGCAGGCGGAGGCATTTGGCCTTGAAGACCCCGGCGGCGATTTGCTCAGTCATGACCATAGTCATCTTACCATAGTCACGCGGGCCTGCGCCACTCCCACCCCGACGCCGCAAATGTGCTACAACAACCTGAGACGAGGGGGACCTCCAGCCATGATCATCCAGCGCGGCTCCAGCGGCGACTTGGTCGTCCGCATCCAGCAGCGGCTCCAGCAGCTCAACCGTTACCTCGGCCCCGTGGACGGCCTGTTCGGCGGCGGCACCGAGAGCGCCGTAAAGGCCTTCCAGAAGATCCAGAGCCTGGCGCCCGACGGCATCGTCGGCCCCGCCACCTGGGCGCGGCTGTTCCCAGGCGAGCCGCCGCCTGTCCTCGACTTGACCGACAAGCCCGTGGCCCACCGCTGCCTGGCGCTCGCTGCTTCCTTCGAGACCGCCGTTGGCTTCCCCGACTGCTTCGCCGGCCTCACCGGCGACTTCGACGGACAGGGTCTCAGTCTCGGCGCGCTGCAATGGAACCTCGGCCAAGGGACCCTGCAACCGCTGCTCCAGGAGATCATCGACCGCCACCGCCCGCTCTGCCAGGGGATCTTCCACGAGCAGTTCCCCGTCTTTCTGGCCGTGCTCGTCTCCCCGCCCCCGGAGCAGTTGGCGTGGGCGCGGTCCATTCAGGATCGCCGCCATCAGGTGCTGGAACCCTGGCGCGGCCTGCTCAAAACCCTGGGCCGCACCGCGGAGTTTCAGGAGATCCAGACGCGTCGCGCCGGCCACATCCATGGCCGCGCGCTCGAGCTCTGCCGCGCCTACGAACTGACCACTGAGCGCGCTGCGGCGCTCATGTTCGACATCCTGGTGCAGAACGGCTCGATCAGCCCGCTGGTGCGCGCGCAGATCGACAAGGACGTCGCCGCGCTGCCCGCCGTCGCCGACCCCCTCCAGGCCGAGGTCGCCCGCATGCGCATCATCGCCCACCGCCGCGCCGCCGCCTGCCGGCCCGAGTACGTCGAGGATGTCCGCCGCCGCAAGCTGACCATCGCCGAGGGCCAGGGCGTGGTTCACAACATCCCCTACGACCTCGAGCAGCAATTCGCCCTCCGCCTGGCGCCCTTCGAGCAGACCTGAAAGGCCGCGCCCCCGTGACCCGACGCACGCGCATCTTGTTGGCGCTGGCTCTAGCGGCTGCGGCCGTCATCGTGCTGGCCCGCGCCGAGGTCAAGGCCTTCGCGCTGTGGGCCGCCCGGCGCCACAACGGTTGCTCTCTCGGCGCCTGCCTGGCGGCTCCCGGCCTCAGTCGCGTGCATGCCCAGGCCCGCCAGCGCATCGAGCAGTCGCTGCGCCTGCTGCGCACCGACCCCGCGGGTCTCCAGCTCTGGGCCACTCCCATGGGCGAGCTCTGGACGCCCCAGCGCCGCCGCAGTGCCTACTGGATGGCCGACATGCTCGCCGAGGCCGAGGCCAACCTGTACGCCCAGGGCGCCATCCGCGTTCGCCCCGGCGACGCGGTGCTAGATTGCGGCGCCAACATTGGCGTGTTCGCGCGGCAGGCCCTGTCCATGGGCGCGGCCCTCGTCGTGGCTATCGAACCCAGCCCAGCCAGCCTCGAATGCCTGCGCCGCAACTTCGCCGCCGAAATCGCCGCCCGCGGCCTTATCGTCTATCCCCAGGGCGTCTGGAACCGCGAGGAGACCCTGCGCCTGCTGGTTGACGACAACACCTCTGCCGGCGACAGCCTCATCCTCCAGCGCGGGCAAACCTCGATCGCCGTGCCGCTGACCCGCATTGACACGCTGGTCCGGGAGCTCGGCCTGGCCCGCGTGGACTTCGTGAAAATGGACATCGAGGGCGCCGAGCAGGAGGCGCTCGAAGGCGCGCGCCACACCCTCGCCCGCTTCAAGCCCCGCCTGGCGATTTCCGGCTACCACAAGGGCGACGACCCGGCGCGCATCCCCGCGCTGGTCGCCGCCGCCCGCCCGGACTACCGCCTGGCCCGCGGGCCTTGCCTGATCGACAAGTACCGCCTCGTACCCAAGATTCTGTTCTTCCAGTGACCTCAGCGGCCTGCCACCGCACCCGCCCCGCGCTTCTTCCAGGCTCCGCTGCGGCGTCTGCGGCAGGTTGGTCAGTTGGTAGGCCGGCCAGAACCGGTCAAAATGCACCGGCACCTCGGTCCCCAGCGTTCGCTTCACCCAGCGCAGGAAGTCTTTCATCTTGCCCAGATCGTCGCTGACGGTGGGGATCACCAGCACCACCACCTCCAGCCACACGCCGGTCGAGCGCATCGTCTCCATGGCCTTCTTGACCGCCACCAGCGTGCCGCCCCGGTTCGTGCGCACCCGGCAAACGCAGGTCTCGCCATCCGCCAGCCGGCCAGGGTCGCGCTTGCGGGGGGTCACACGGGCACAGCGTGCAGCGGACCTCCCGGCCCGCCAGAGCGCGCTGGAAGGCCGCCCTGCGAATCCCCATGGCGCCCTTGCGCCGCGGAAAGTATCCCTGAGCGGCCTGGGCCGGCGCCAGCTGGGCACAGGCGCCCAGCGCCGCCCAACTGGCCTGGCGTAGGAATTCCCTGCGACCCGGGCAGGTCATCTGGCTTGCGCCAGCCGCGGCTGAAGCAGCGCCGCCAGATTGGGCGACAGCAGATAAAGCAGATAAACCACCATGCGCCGGTCCAGCTCCACGCCCTCGGCGATCCTGGGCGGCAGCGCCAGCCGCTCGGCCAGCTCCGAGCGCTTCAGCTTGTACTCGGCCTCATCCATGCTGCGGGCAGCCCTGACCGACCTCCTTTTGACAGCTCACACCCAGTCAGACCCCATTCTGCCCCAGAGGTTTCACCCACTGCCGGCCCAGCCGCAGACGGCGGCAACCCTGGCCCGGCGTCGCCGACCCCACCCAGGAGTCCCAGTACGCCTACCTCCGGCGGCCCTGCTGTCCGGGACACCCAATCGTGTATACTTCTTCAGACAAGGCGTTCTGGAATCTGCGCGGCTGTGGGCGCGTCATCCGCAAGGAGGCGAATCGATGCACTTGAGGTGCGCCGGCCTCGGCGTTACCTTCACTTCTGAAGCTGGCCCGGTTCACGCCCTCCGTGATGTCACCTTCCAGGTCCGCTCCGGCGAGTTCGTCTCCATCGTGGGGCCGAGCGGTTGCGGCAAGACCACGCTGCTCCGAACCCTGGCCGGCCTGATCCCGCCCCGGCAGGGCTCCGTCGAACGGCTTCCCGCGGCCTCCCTCAACCACGCGCCGGTGCTGCTGGTGTTCCAGGAGAACAGCCTCTTCCCGTGGATGACGGTGCTGGAGAACGCCACCTTCGGCCTGCGCATGCAAGGCCGCGACAAGCCCGAGCGCGACGCCAGGGCGCTGGAGCTGCTCCGCCGGTTCGGCTTCACCGGCCGCGAGCGCGCCTACCCCCACGAGCTCTCGCTCGGCATGAAGCAGCGCGTAGCGGTCATCCGCTGCTTCCTGAGCAACCCCGCCGTGCTCCTCATGGACGAACCCTTCGCGGCGCTCGACTACCAGACGCGCCTGTCCCTCCACGAGGAGCTCCTGGAACTCTGGGATCAGAACCACAAGACCGTGGTCTACGTCAGCCATGACGTTGAAGAAGCCGTGCTGCTGAGCGACCGCATCCTGGTGCTCTCCCGCCAGCCCGGAACGGTGATCGGGGAATTCCCCGTGCCCTTCCCGCGACCACGCGCCCCCTCCCTCACCCTCGAGGAGGATTTCTTCCTGCTCAAGAGACGCATCTGGGCGAAGCTGGGCAAGCTCGCCGACGTGCGCGCGTGCCTGCCGGGAGTCGCGCCCGCATGACATCTCTCGGCAAGCTCAGCTACTACACCCGGATGGCCTCCGGGTTGTACGCGCTGTTGCGCACTCCGCCAGCCTCCGACCCGGACGGAATGATTCGCCGGCAACTGGCCAACCGGGAGGAGACCTTCCTGGAGCTGGCGCGGCGCGTGGTCTTCTCAAACCCAGGGAATCCCTACCATCAGATGTTTCGCCTGGCCGGCTGCCGCTACGACGACCTGGCTGAAGCCGTCCGCCGCGACGGCCTCGAGCCCACCCTGGCCGCCCTGCACCGGCAAGGGGTCTTTCTCGCGCACGACGAGTTCAAGGGGAAGAAGCCGATTGTGCGGTCCAATCTGGAGATCGCCGCCAGCCCGAGGAGTTTCCGCAACCCTTTGATCAGGGGAGGGATGGAGGCCTCCAGCGGCGGAAGCCGCAGCAGCGGCACAAGGACGGCAAAAAGCACTGCTGAACGGTTGTACGGGGAGGCGTATGCCGTCTTGGACCAGCGCGAGTTCCGACTGGCGGCCAGGCGCCGGGTCCAGCTCAAGTCGATTCTCCCCGCCGCCGACGGCATCCTGGGTTGCGTCAGGAGCTCGCGTCTGGGCTGCCCGGTGGAGCGCTGGTTTGCCACCTATAACAAGTCTCCGGATTCGGCGCACTACCAGGTGGTCACGCACTGCCTGCTGCGCCTGGCGCGGCTGTTCGGAGAGAAGGTCCCCTTCCCCGTCTACATGCCCCCGGACGATTTCTCCCCGGTCGCGGCCTGGATTGCCGGACGGAGGGAACAAGGTCTGGCCTATGTCGTCACCGCTCACGCCAGTCCGGCCGTGCGCGTGGCGGCAGCCGCCGCGGAAAAGGGCCTGGATATCAGCGGCACGCTCTTCCTGGTGGCGGGCGAGACGCTCACCGACGCCAAGCGACGCGTCATTGAGCGCGCCGGCGCTGAAGTGTTCCCACGCTACGTCGTCAGCGAGATCGGGGCGATCGGCTTCGCCTGCCGCCAGATGACGACCGGCAATTGCGTGCACCTGTTTCACGACCACGTCGCGGTGATCAGCCACCGCCGGACAGCGCCGCTCTGTGGGGCGGAGGTGGACTCGCTGCTGTTTACCACCCTGCTTCCGTCTGCGTCGCTGGTGCTCATCAACATCGAGATGGACGACGCCGGCACCTTGGAGAAGGCCACCTGCGAGTGCACCTTCAGCCGCGCCGGCTTCACCACCCGGATCCGGGACATCTTCAGCTATGGCAAGCTCACCGGTCAGGGTGTCACCCTGGTGGGCACGGACATCCTGCGCGTTCTCGAAGAGGTGCTCCCGGCGCGTTTCGGGGGCGCCCCCACGGACTATCAACTGGTCGAGCAGGACGGGGACCAACAGGCCCGCATCATCTTGCGCGTCAGCCGGCGGGTGCCGCTGCGTTCCCCCGAAGCGGTGAGGGATTGCTTCCTGCGGGAACTGCGCCAGTTCCAGGGCGGCGCCGGAGCATCGCGGTTGTGGCGGAACACCCAGGCCGTGGAGGTTCGGCACGAGGATCCGATCCCTACGCGCGCCGGGAAGGTGCTTCCCCTGCACCTGCTGGGTCCGGGCTTGGGGACCTCATATGCGCCGTAGACGATTCCTGCCCTCCCTGGTGGGCGTCGCGGTCGCCGGCTGTGGCAGGAAAGGCCGCCAGCCTCGCAAGCTGCGGGTCGGGCTCATCCCACGTCTCACGCTGGCCCCCGTGTATCTGGCTGACGAACTCGGTTTTTTCCGGGAGGCCGGCCTGGAGGTGGAATTCCGCCAGGTTGCGGAGTCAGTTCAAATGCTGGTGCCGCTGGCGGGCGGCGACTGGGCACCGTTGGCCGAATCACCGAGACCAGTACCACCTCGCGCCAGGTGCAGCTCGCCGTCAAATGGGTTTTCTGAATGATGATGAAAGCACGGTCAACTCTGTGGAAACTGGCGATCGGCGCCGCGGCCGCCATGGTCCTGGGCGCCTGCCTGCTCTACTACATTCCACCTCTGCGTGCGCCACTGTCCATCGCATTGGGCCGCAACCACGGCTGCTCGATTGGAGACGCGTGGCGAGGCTGGCGGTTCAGGTCCGCATGGAGCACCCGCGCGGCGGAGGTCAGGCAGTCCGCAAAGATTGTCCGGGAAGATGGCGACCTGGCGCTCTGGGAAGTCTCGGGCGTGCGCTACTGGGAGCCGAAGAGCAGCCGGCGGCTGCCCACCATGCCGGCCGCCTATAGAGCTAGGATCCAGGGCTTTCCGGAGGACGTCATTCGGCCGGGCGATACGGTGCTCGACTGCGGCGCCCGCCTCGGCAACTCCACCCTGACCGCTCTGGCGGCTGGCGCCAGCCGCGTCGTCGCCATCGAGCCCGCTCCGGACAACCTGGAATGCCTGCGGCGCAACCTGGCCGATCATATTCGCGCCGGCCGCGTTATCGTGTACCCGAAAGGCGTCTGGGACCGGGACGACTCCCTTCCTCTGAGAGTGCAGGGCTTCAACAGCGCCACCTACAGCGTGGTGCTCAACTACCCCGGAAGCCGGGAGGGGCCGAAAGTCCCGCTGACCACCATAGACAAGATCGTCGCCGAACTCGGCCTCCCCCGGGTGGACTGCATCCAGATGAATATCCAGGGCGCGGAGGCCGCCGCCCTCAAGGGCGCCGTCCAGACTCTGCGGCGCCACCATCCCCGCCTCGTGATCGCCATGGAGCACCGCGAAGACGACCCCGAGACAATTCCCAAACTGATCGGTACGCTCACCAGCGGCTACCGTGTCCGCTGCGGCCCGTGCCTCATGGGGAGAATCCGGCTCAGGCCGACCGCCCTCCTCTTCTACTGAGGGGCCCAACCCGCCGTGGAGCGAAAAGCCATGGGATCCAGAAGAGCCAGTGTCCGGCATCCGGCCAGTACAATGGGCACTAAAGTGGGTTCTCTAGGCAAGCTTCGCTACTACACCCGGATGGCCTCGGGGCTCTACTCATTGCTGCGCACCCACCCGCACCCCGACCCTGACGGCGTGATCCGCCATCAACTCGAGAACCGCGAGAACCACTTCCTCGAGCTCGCCCGCCGCGCGATTTTCTCGGACCCCGCCAACCCCTACTACCAGTTGTTTGAGTTGGCCGGCTGCCGCTACGACGACCTGGCCGAAGCCGTGCGCCGCGATGGCCTCGAGCCCACCCTGGCCGCCCTGCACCGGCAAGGGGTCTATCTCGCGCACGACGAATTCAAGGGCAGGCAACCCATCCGGCGCTCGAACCGTGAGATTGCGGCCAGTCCGGACAGTTTCCGCAACCGGCTGGCCAAGGGCAGCCTTGAAACCGCCAGCAGCGGCAGCCGCAGCGCCGCAGCCAGCACACCCAAGAGCACGCCGCAGCGCCTCCACACGGAGGCCTACCTCGCCCTCACCTTCCGCGAGTTCCGCATCGCCCACCGGCCTCAGGTACAGCTCCGGTCGATTCTGCCGGCGGGAGACGGCCTCCTCTTTGCCATCTTCCACTCGCGGCTGGGATACCCGGTCAAAGAGTGGTTCTCCACCCACGCCCGCGCGCTGGATTCCACCCACTACCAGGCGGCGACCCACGGCCTGGTCTTCATGGCGCGGGTGTTCGGCGAGAAGGTCCCCTTCCCCACCTACCTGCCGCTCAACGACTTCTCGCCGGTCGCCCGCTGGATCGCCCAGCGCAGGCGGGAAGTCGC
>CAZIRH010000079.1:0-13718 GCA_964541065.1 uncultured Solibacteraceae bacterium | reverse complement strand
AGGCGCATCTGGACTACCTCAAAGCTCGCCACCTCATGGACCAGAACTCGCGCGACGGCTTTCAGAAAGGCTTCCAGCTCCTGGAGATGGCGCGCGCCAAGGATCCTTCCCACGCACTGGCGCACGCCCATCTGGCTGAATGCTACTCTCTGCTGGGGTTCTGGGGGCACATGCCCATTTGCGAGGCTTATCCGAGGGCGAAGGACCTGGCATCGCGAGCGGTGGCACTCGATGACGGCCTGAGCTGTGCTCATTCGATTCTGGGTTGGGTCAGTTGGCTGCGGGATTGGGACTTGGCCCAGTGTGAGGCTGAGACCTGCCGCGCCATTCAACTGAATCCGAGTGACGAACATGCCCGCATAACCTATGCCGTGTTTCTGGCTGTCGTCCGGGCGGATGCCCACGCGGGGGAGGAAATCAAGATCGCGCTGGAGTTGGATCCTCTGTCGCTCCATGTCAACAGCTCTGCCGGATGGGTTCACCTGTTTTTGAAGGACTACGAGCGGGCGGTTCAGCAGGCGCGCACGACCTTGGACCTGTACCCTGATTCGCTTCAGGGCTACTATGTTCTTGGCGGCGCTGAAGTGGGCCTGTCCAGGTTTCCCGAGGCGATTCAGGCTCTCGAAAAGGCCGCTGCGATCTCCGCGGACTCGCTTTCACTGGGCTACCTGGGGCATGCGTATGCCCGGGCGGGGCAAACGGAGGCCGCGCTCTCTGTACGCGACGAATTGCTGGCGAGGCTCAAACGGGGATACGTAACAATCAAGCCGTTTGTTTGCTTATACGCGGGACTGGGGGAGCGAGATCGCGCGTTCGAGTGGCTGGAGAAAGCGTTTCAGGAGCGTGATCCCATGCTTTTCTGGTTGTACTCGGTTCCCTTTTTTGAGCCACTACGTTCCGATCCCCGTTTCGAAGAAATGGCGCGCCGGATCGGAGTTCCAATCCATTGATGCACGTCTGGGCCGCACTGGTTCGAAGGAGTGATGCGGTAGGCTCTACGAACCCACTTGGCTGGTTCGTTGCCGTGTCGGACTCTGGCCGGCGGTGGTTCGGAACCGGCTTCCAGGAACAGATCCCTCCTGGTCGCCAAAAAACGTTTAGGAATCTGCATCCCTATGCGTCGTGCGATGGGCACTTTGACGGGAAACGCCCTACCCGTGGAAGTGGCCGACGCGGATTGGGAATGGATCGTCAGCAATCCGGAAACGATCTCGATCCAGCCCGGGAGACGCATTACTCGCGCCTGGTCGCCCAGCGTTTACTGATTCCTTTCGTCAGGCGATCGTAGGTCCCCCGAAGGGTTCGAGTCCAGTTCGGGGCCTCACAGGCGTTCGAACCCGCAAGTTGAAGAAGCAGAAGAGGAAAATCAGAAAACAACGAACTGTGTTGGCTCCCCGGCGTGGATTCGAACCACGATTCACGGCTCCAAAGGCCGCTGTCCTGCCATTAGACGACCGGGGAAGAGGCGTGCCCCACGGCGCCCTCAACCAGTGTAGCGCACCCGCACCACGCCCCGGTCGGCATCCACCTCGACGTGGTCACCCGTGCGGATCACCTCGAACGGGTTGCGCTCCAGGTCGGTCACCATGGGGATGCGGTTCACGATGCAGCCCAGCGCCGCCAGGCTGTCCACCTCGAGGTTGACGAAGGCCACGGGCGCCGTCCCCTCCAGTTGAGCGAGGTTGAGCACCATGGGCGTGGCCGAAGAACCCTTGGTCGAGCGGATCACCAGCACGCGGCCCTGGAGCGACTGCCCTTCCAGCGGATGGCCCACGGCGATGACCCGGCCCGTCACCGGGTCCACTTCGCCCCAGAAAGACAACGTGGCGTCGGCCACCAGGGCCTCGCCCTCAGCACGCCCTTTCACCACGCCCCGGGCTCTGATCTCGATGGTCTCACTCATCTCCCAGCCACCTCCCGGCCAGCGCCGCGCGGACACAGGCGGGCGTCTCGGCCACAATCACCTCTGCTCCCACCATGCCCCGCGCGTAGTGGGCCTGCTTGAAGCCGTTGGTCACGATCCGGCGGGCCGTCATCCGCATGTTCGTCGGGCAGGTATCGCACAGGATGCGCCCGCCGGCCTCCTCGATCGCTCGGGCGTAGCCCATGGCGTCCGCGTAGGCCTTGAGGCCGCGCGCCGTGTTCACCCACAGCCGCACCCCGTCGGCCACGCGCCGCCCTTCGAGCAGCGCCGCGTACTCGGCGATCTCCTTGAGCGAGGCGTGCGGGCAGCCCAGGATGACCGAGTCGATCTCCTCGCCGCTGTGGTTACGCAGCGAGGCGTAGGTTGCCCGCAGGGTCTCGTCCGTGAATACCGCGAACTCCGCGGGGGGCTCGCCGTGGAAGGCGGCCGCCAGCGTCGGGGCCTCGGGAGTGGCGCCCACGATGTGGCACATGCTAACGCCGCCCGAGGTGGCCAGCGCGGCGCAAAGCTGCTTGGCTTCGTCCTGCGTGGGCCGCCGCACGCCGTGAAACACCGGGATGCCCAAGCCGGCCAGCTTTCCGGCGAAGTAGCCGAGGGCGCCCCAATCCGTGGGGCTCGAGAGCTGCGCCGAGACCTCCACGCGCAGCGTGCCCTTGCGGTTCTCATCCAGCAGCACGCCGAACTCCGGAACCACGCCCACGAGCGACGCCGCGATGGCACTCTCGTTGCCGTGCCGGGTGGTGCGCGCACCCAGAATCGAGTTCGCGTAGACCACGGCCGAGGATTCCGTCCAGGCGCAGATCTCGCCTTTGAGCGGCACGTTGCCCACCAGGTAGGGCGCGCAGGTGAAGGTGTTGATGAACCCCGCCGCGGCGGCCAGAGCGGAGACCTCCTTCTGCATGCGGACCTGCTCAGGCGCATTCTCCGGCACGTCCAGCTCGTCCATCGTCAGGAACAGCGTGTGGACGGTCGCGTAGCATCCGGGCACCGTGCGGTGGAGGCACGCCTCCTTGAGCCCACCCACATAGGCTGCGATGGTCCGGGGTGAGGCCCCGCGCGCCATCAGGTTGGGCACCGGCAGCAGGACGTGGGTGTTGGCGACGGGAGTCAGCCGCCGCGCCCCCATGACCTCGCCCCACTCCACCAGCCAGCGCATGCACTGGGCCAGGTACGGCCCGCGCGCACCCTCCAGAATGGCGCGTTGCTCGGCGGTGAGATCCATCGGCACCTCCGGACACCGCTATTACAGCACAGCCGACCGATGGGGCCAACCGGCGACCGTCGTGGCCCGCCGGGCTATCCAAGCTCCGCACCCGCTTCAGCCGCGCGCGCCTCTTTCCACGGCCTGCTGGGACTGCCGGAAGTGCTCGATGGTCAGCCGCAGGCCCTCCTCCAGCCCCACCCGCGGCGCCCAACCCAGCACCCGCTCGGCCTTCGAGACGTCTGGCCGGCGCTGCTTGGGGTCGTCCTCCGGCAGCGGCCTGAACTCGATCGGTGAGCGGGTCCCGGTGAGCCGGCGGATGTGCTCGGCGAACTCCAGGATGGTCATCTCCTGGGGGTTGCCCAGGTTGACCGGGTAGCGCTCGTCGGACAGCATGAGGCGGTACAGCCCCTCGACCATGTCGCTGACGTAGCAGAAGCTGCGGCTCTGCGAACCGTCACCGAACACCGTGAGGGGCCGGCCGCGCAGAGCCTGGCCGAGGAAGGCCGGCACCACGCGGCCGTCATCCAGCTTCATGCGCGGGCCGTAAGTGTTGAAGATGCGCGCGATCGAGGTGCGCAGGCCGTAGGTCCGGTGGTAGGCCATGGTGAGGGCCTCGGCGAAGCGCTTGCTCTCGTCGTAGCAGGAGCGGGGGCCCACCGGGTTGACGTGGCCCCAATACGTCTCGGTCTGCGGGTGCTCGAGCGGATCCCCGTAGCACTCCGAGGTCGAGCTCAGCAGGAACCGGGCCCCGGAGCGGCGTGCCAGCTCGAGCATCTGCCGCGTGCCCAGCGAACCGGCCTCCAGCGTCTCGATGGGGTGCCCGAGGTAATCCTTCGGGCTGGCCGGCGAGGCCAAGTGAAGGGCACCCTCCATCTGGCCGTCGAGCTCGACGGGTTGCGTCACGTCGTGCCGCACGAACCGGAAGCGCGGGTGGCCGTTCAACTGGGCGAGGTTGTCCAGCGAGCCGGTCAGCAGGTTGTCCAGACCGACCACCGAGTGGCCTTCCTCGATCAGGCGGTCGCACAGATGAGAGCCGATGAACCCGGCCGCGCCGGTCACGATCAGGCGCAAACGAAACCTCCGCCACCATTCTATCCGATGGGCCTCGCCGTTGCCCCGCGGCTGTGGTATAAGGGTAGGGATGTCCCGCCCGTGGGCGCGTAGCTCAACTGGCAGAGCAACTGACTCTTAATCAGTAGGTTCCAGGTTCGATTCCTGGCGCGCTCACCAGCCCCTCTCAGGGCCAGCAGCCTGCTCTCAGAAGCGCCTGCCTCGCTGATGGTGGCCGCATTGCGGCTGCAATCAGCGCGTTCCGATTCTCGATCGCGGCGTGTCCCAAGTGGCACAGCTTGGCCCCTGACCCCGCCGCCTTCTTGTGCCAGCGTGCCGCAGCCTACTTGCGCTCGGTGCGCAGGTTGTTGGTCACGGAAAAGGCGCCCGAGACGCCGTTGGCTTGGATGCCGGCGATGTTCTTGTCGGCTTCCGTGGCCACCACACCAACCAGCGTGACGTTGCCGTTCTTGACGACAATGTGGATGGGCGGCACCGCCCTCAACGAGTACGGTTGCAGACTGGTGTGACCGTAGACAGCCCGGTAGACGGCCAGCCGGATGCGCTCGTCGTTCGGGGAAAGCGGCAGGACCTCGATGTTGTTCACGAGCTTCTCAACGCCCTCAATCCGCTTGACCACCCGCTCGGCATCCGACTTGAGGGTAGGCCGGGTCACCTGCCCCGACAGGGTGATCGTGTAGCCGTCGACCTTGTACTCCAGGTTGTCAAAGACCCCGTAGTAAGGGAGCATCACCAACTCGTGCCGGACCTCCCGCAGGAGCCTCTCCTGGCCCTTGGCGGAAACGGCCTGGTTCCCGGCGGCCAGCGCCGGAAGCGTCAGCACGGCCGCCAGCGAATTGAGCACAAAACTGCGATGGAACATTCTCATTGCATCCTCCTCACTCACTCCGTATGTTCAGCCAGGCTTTCCACTTCGCCTTCCCGGCTGCCGGCCAGTATACACCCGCTCGCCTCCTGCGGATGGCCTGGTTGAAGATCCCGGCGTTATTGGACGCGGAGAACCCGATGGGCGTGCCGGCGGACAGGGTGGTGAGGCCATTAGCCTGCCAGCCTCCGGTGGCCCCCGGCGGATCGAGACACAGCTCTGGTGCCGTCTGACCACTACCGGATTGACAACAGGAACGCCGCCTGGCCTTGCACCTTTCTGGTCCGCACCATGACCTGGCCGAGATAGTCGCCCGCGACCCACTTGCAGCCGCCCGGCGGCGGTGTCGCCGAGTGGGTCGCCACTGTGATCTGGTAGGCCCCGGTCATCACGTTGTTGAAGCTGGTGATGTGGTTGCTGAAACCGCAGCTTTGGCCAGGCAGGCCGAAATGATCGACGATGGTGAAGTCCGCCTGCGTCAGGGACGTTACCCCAGCCCCGGTTTTCGGATTCGTGACCAATACCAGGATGTCGGCGTTCGCATTGTTGCCCGGAGCTGCCGAGCCCTGCGCCGCCACCGCCTGGACGTTCACTGCCTGAGTGGGAACCGGCATGGTCTTGCCTCCTTGCGGCTACTATATCATTCCTCGATTCCGTCAATTCGCGGACCGGAGCCGCGCGGAGCCCCCGGCTCCGCCCTGGCGCCACTGTGCGACCACGATGCGCGCACGGGGCGCTTTTCTTGCCCCCGGATCTCCCGCCGAGTACAATCTTCGGAGGATGACCACGATGACTTGTGCCTTGTTCGTGCTCGGCATGTTGGCAGCGCCGGCCGCTCCGCCGCCGCGCCTCGAAGTGCACGGGCACCGCGGCGCGCGCGCGGTGCTGCCGGAGAACACGCTGGCCGCGTTCGAGTACGCCCTCGCGGCCGGGGCGGACGTCCTGGAACTGGACCTGGCGGTCACGCGCGACAACGTGCTGGTGGTGTCGCACGATCCGACGCTGAACCCGCAGATCTGCCGCGGGCCGGCTGGTACCAGGGTGATCCGGGACATGACCCTCGAGGAGCTGCGGCGCTGGGACTGCGGCTCGCTCGGGAATGCGCAGTTCCCCAAGCAGAAGCCGGTTCCGGGAGCGCGCGTCCCCACTCTGGACGAGGTGCTGGCCCTGGCCGGCCGCGGCAACGTCCACTTCAACATCGAGACCAAGAGCTTTCCGGACAAGCCGCAGTACACGCCATCGCCGGAGGAGTTCGCGCGGCTGCTGCGGGAGGCGGTGCGCCGGCGTGGGCTGGAGTCGCGCGTGATTATCCAGTCGTTCGACTTCCGCACGCTCCATGCCATGAAGCGCCTGGCGCCGGAGATCCGACTGGCCGCGCTGTGGGGCCAGGAGCCGCGTGACTTCGTCTCTATCGCCCGAGAGGCCGGAGCGGGCATCGTCTCGCCCCAGTACGGGCTGGCGACCCCGGAGCGTGTCAGAGAGGCGCACCAGGCGGGCCTGCGCGTGGTGCCGTACACGGCCAACACGCCGGAGGAGTGGGACCGCCTCATCGCTGCCGGCGTGGACGGCATCATCACCGACGATCCGGCCGAGTTGATCCGCCACCTGAAAGCCCGCGGCCTGCGGTAGCGGGGGTCACCCCGCAGCATCCTCACTGTCGGCCCCCGGCTCGGGCCCGTAGTATCCTGGGAAAATCCCCATGGAACTGAAGACTGTTCGCCTGGAGGTGCCCGAGGGGGGCAACGTCATCCTCGGGCAGACGCATTTCATCAAGACCGTCGAGGACCTCTACGAGGCCATGGTGAACACGGTGCCGCAGATGAAGTTCGGCGTGGCGTTCAACGAGGCCTCGGGGCCGTGCCTGATCCGCATCGAGGGCAACGACGCCGAGCTGAAGGCGCTGGCCGCGCGCAACGCTCGGACCGTAGGAGCGGGGCACACCTTCGTCATCGCCTTGCGGGACGGTTACCCCATCAACGTGCTGGGGCGTATCAAGGACGCGCCCGAGGTGTGCTCGATCTTCTGCGCCACGGCCAACCCCGTCGAGGTGGTGGTGGCCGAGACGGAGCAGGGCAGGGGAGTGCTCGGCGTCATCGACGGCTTCCCGCCCAAGGGCCTCGAGACCGCCGAGGACGTGCAGGCCAGGCAGGCCTTCCTCCGCAAGATCGGCTACAAGCGATGACGCCGCGCACGGAAACCGAGCTCGAAGAGCTGCTCTCGCGGCCCAACGCCCGCGACGTGGCCTTCATGCGCGAGCTGGAAGGCGACCTGCTTATCCTGGGCGTGGGCGGCAAGATGGGTCCCAGTCTGGCGCGGCGCGCCCGCCGCGCCGCCGACGAAGCCGGCGTCACCACGCGCATCATCGCGGTGGCCCGCTTCTCGCAGTCCGGCCTGCGCGCCGAGTTGGAAGCGGCCGGCCTCGAGACCCTCACCGCTGATCTGCTGGAAGAGGAGCAACTGGCCGCTCTGCCGGAGGCCCCCAACGTCATTTTCATGGCGGCGCGGAAGTTCGGAACCACGGGCCACGAGTACCTGACCTGGGCGCTCAACTGTTACCTGCCGGCGCGGGTAGCGGAGCGCTTCCGGCGCTCGCGCATCGTGGCTTTCTCGACGGGCAACGTCTACCCCTTGACGCCCATCGCCCACGGCGGACCCACCGAATCCAGCCCCACGGCCCCGGTGGGCGAGTACGCGCAGTCGGGCCTGGCGCGCGAGCGCATGTTCGAGTATTTTTCCACGCGGCACGGCACCAAGGTCGCTCTGCTGCGCCTCAACTACGCCATCGACCTGCGCTACGGCGTTTTGCTGGACATCGGCCTGAAGGTTTTCGAGCGCCGTCCGGTCAACGTGGCGATGGGGATGGTCAACGTGATCTGGCAGGGCGACGCCAACTCGGCGTGCTTGCGCGCCCTCCCACTGTGCCAGTCGCCGCCGGCGGTGCTGAACCTCACCGGCCCGGAGACGCTCTCGGTGCGCGCGCTGGCGCGGCGCTTCGGTGAGCGCTTCGGCGTCGAGCCCATCATCGAGGGAGTCGAAGGTGAGACCGCGCTGCTGAGCGACGCCTCGCGCTGCCACGCCTTGCTCGGCTACCCCGAGGTCAGCGTCGAGAAGATGATCGACTGGGTGGCCGCATGGATCCGCGCCGGCGGGGTGATGTGGAACAAGCCCACCCACTTCGAGGTCCGCGACGGCAAGTTTTGAGCCGCACCGGGGACAGGCTACCCTGTCCCTCCGTGGACAGGGCTGCCTGTCCCCGGTGCTCAGGAGGGAAGTGGCATGAGCAGTGAACGTATCTTCGGATTCAACACCCGGGCGCTGCACGCGGGTTACACCCCGGAACCCACGACGGGTGCCCGCGCGGTGCCCATTTACCAGACCACCTCGTTTGTCTTCGAGGACACCGAGCACGCCGCCGCCCTCTTCGCGCTCCAGAAGTTCGGCAACATTTACACCCGCATCATGAACCCCACGACCGCGGTGCTCGAAGAGCGCGTGGCTTCGCTCGAAAATGGCGCGGCTGCCCTGGCCATGTCCTCGGGACAGGCGGCTCAGTTCATCGCGCTGTCGAGCCTGCTCGAGGCCGGCGACGAGATGGTGGCCGCCTGCACGCTGTACGGCGGCACCTACACCCAGTTCGACATCAGCTTCCGCAAGCTGGGCATCAATGTCCGCTTCGTCGATCCCGACGACCCCGAGAATTTCCGGCGCGCCATCACGCCCCGCACCAAGTGCCTCTACGGGGAGACGGTCTCGAACCCGCGCGGCAACGTGCTGGATATCGAGGCTGTGGCCCGCATCGCGCACGAGCACCGCGTTCCGCTGGTCATCGACAACACCTTCGCCACGCCCTATCTCTGCCGCCCCATAGACTTCGGCGCCGACATCGTCGTGCACTCGCTCACCAAGTTCATGGGCGGCCACGGCACCTCCATCGGCGGCATCATTGTGGATTCCGGCCGCTTCCCCTGGACTCAAGGCAGCTTCCCGCAGCTTACGCAACCTTCCCGCTCCTACCACGGCCTGGTGTTCACGGAGGCCTTCGGCAACCTGGCCTACATCATCAAGGCGCGCGTCGAGGGCCTGCGCGACATGGGCACATGCCTGAGCCCTTTCAACGCCTTCCTGTTCCTACAGGGCATCGAGACCCTCGGCCTGCGCATGGAGCGCCACGTGGCCAACGCTCTGGCGGTGGCTCGGTTCCTGGAGGGCCACAGGCTGGTGTCATGGGTTAAGTACCCGGCCCTGCCCTCCAGCCGTTACTGCACCCTGGCGCAGAAGTACCTACCCAAGGGCGCCGGCGCGATATTCTCCTTCGGCATCCAGGGCGGCTATGAGGCGGGCAAGAAGTTTATCAACAGCGTGAAGCTGTTCTCGCACCTGGCCAACGTGGGTGATGCCCGCAGCCTGGTGATCCACCCGGCCTCGACCACGCACCAGCAGTTGAGTCCGTCCGAACAGGAGGCCGCCGGCGTGACCCCCGACATGATTCGCCTCTCCATCGGCCTCGAGGACCTCGATGACATCCTCTGGGACCTGGATCAGGCCCTGGCCGCTTCGCAGGGTAGCTGAGCGGCCTCAGGAGGCCAAGGGCACGCGCGATGGGGTAGACACCGTGGGGCGGGGCGCCCTCGCCCGCGGCGGAGCCCCCCGGGCTCCGCCTTGGCCGAACCAGGGGTTCGGAGCGGGTGTGAGCGGGCAGTAACCAAGGCCGAACGGGCAGAGCGTCTGGCCCGGTGAGTTCAGGGCCTAACGGCGGCGGCGCACCAACAGCAGCAACAGGCCACCCCCTGCCAGCAGCCAGGTGCCCGGCTCGGGAACCACGTCGCTGTAGATCGTGTACATGGCAAACGAACCAGCTTGCCACACGAAGTAGTTGCTCCCCTCCGTGCCGATCTCACGGACAGTGAGGCCGAGGCCGGGATCCGGATACAGGAGCAGTAGATCGGCCCACAGGGGATGGCCGTCGGAATAGAGAGTCGCCAATCCACCACCCGGGCCGTTGCTGAACACCAGGATGTCGCTCAGCTCGTCCGAGATGCCTACCGGCTCCAGCGCCCAGATGTGCCCCGTAACAACAATGAACGGCAGAGCGCAGGCGTACTGCTCCGGGCCCTGCCACCACTGATTGTGGAAAATGGAGCCTTCGGGATCCTCCGCCATCCAGAGGCTGTATTCGAGCGGCGGGGTCACCGGGTATTGACCGCATGGCGCCACTTGAGCCATGCCGGCCGCCACGAGGGCGAGTAGCAAAGCCAGGGAAAGAAAGCACTTCCGCATCTCTACACCTCTCCTACGACAAAACCGGGCTTTCCTCTAGGGAGAAACCCGTACCGCCGAGCATACTACAGCCCCTCTCCCCCCGCAAAAAAAACACCCTATTTGCCCCCCCCGCCCAGCCGCCAGGCTCCCCGCCACCTGCCCCGGTGATGTAGACTCGGAAAGTCGAAAGCGCCATGAGCGTCCTTTCCGCAGGCATCATCGGGCTGTGCCACTTGCACCCCCGCAGTTACATGCCCATCTTCAAGGCCGCCGGCTTCGAGGTCGTCTCCGCGGCGGAAGCCAATGCGGCCGTGCTCGAGCCGTTCGTTAAGGAGTTCGCCGTGCGCGGCTACCACGACTGGCGGGTCATGCTGGAAGCCGAGCGGCTGGACCTGGGGGCGGTCTTTCTGCCCCACGCAGACTGCCCCGAGGCGGCCGTGGCTTGCGCCGGGCGCGGCATCCACTTGCTGGTCGAGAAACCGATGGCGGCCACCTCCGCCGGGCTGCGCCGCATGATCGACGCGGCGCGCGAGGCCCGTGTCGTGCTCACGACGCCCTACGTCTGGCGCTACCATCCCGTGGCGCGCGAGATGAAGCGGTTCGTCGCGGAGGGCGCGCTCGGGCGCGTGGTGGGCGGCGAAGGCCGCTGCGCCGCGGGGCGGCTCCAGCGCTACCTCGATGGCCACGCCGCGTGGATGCTCGCGCGGACGCGCAGCGGCGGCGGGCCGATGTACAACCTGGGCGTGCATTGGATCGATCTGTTCCGCTGGCTGCTCTCGGACGAGGTCGTCGAGGTCGTGGGCAAGAACGTCAAGGTCAATTCCGCCTACGACATCGAGGACAACTCCTTCGCGCTCGTGACCTTCTCGCGCGGGGCGGTGCTGATGCTGGACATCAGCTACACGGTTCCGGCCTCGTACCCCTACGGGCGCGACCTCTACCTGGCGCTGCGGGGAACCGGCGGGGTGCTCTCGTGGAGTCCGTCGTTCGAGGGAGTGAACGAGCGCCTGTTCGTGTGCAGCGATGCCGGGGAGTTCGCCTCGGCGCCGCGACGCCACATCGACTTCGAGCTGCAATCGCACCCGGGTTACACAGGCATCCTGGGCGTCGAGTTCCTCCAGGACCTGGCGCGTGCCATTCGCGAGCGGACCGCTCCGGCCATCCCGGCGGAGGACGGGCTGCGCGCCCTGGAGGTCGTCGAGGCCATTTACCGTTCTGCGGAAAGCGGCAGAGCGGAGCGCTTGCAGGCATGAAGGTCGTCATCACCGACTACATCGAGCCCGATCTGGACTGGGAAGCGGGCGAGTTGGCAAAGCGCGGGCTGGAGTTCGAGTACCACCACCTCAAGTTTGCGCCCTTCGAGCAGGTGGTCGCGGCCACGCGCGACGCCGACATTGTCATCGTCAACATGGTGCCCGTCACCGCCGAGCTGATCGCAAGCTGGCGCAAATGCCGGCTGGTGATCCGCCACGGCGTGGGCTACGACAACGTGGATGTGGCGGCCCTGGAGCGCGCGCAAATTCCGCTGTGCTACATCCCCGATTACTGCGTCGAGGAGGTAGCCGAGCACACCATCGCCCTGATCCTGGCCTGCGGGCGCAAACTGGTGAGCAGCCGCCGGGCGCTCGAGGATTCTGCGGCCCGCGGCCGCTGGGATTTCGCGCCCCTCATTCCTATCTATCGCATGGCGGGCAAGACCTTGGGCATCATCGGCTGCGGGCGCATCGGCAGCCGCGTCTACCAGAAGCTCGGCTCGTTCGGCTTCCGCTTCCTGATCTGCGACCCGTACCTGACCGAAGAGCGCCAGCGCGAGCTGGGCATCGAGGTGGTGGACCACGCGACCGTCTTCCGCGAGTCCGACTACGTCACCATTCACACCCCGCTCACCGCCGAGACGCGCCATATGGTCAACGCCCGCACCCTGGCTCTGATGAAGCCCACCGCCTACCTCATCAACGCGGCGCGCGGCCCCATGGTGGACGAGAGCGCGCTCGCGGATGCCCTTCGCCAGGGCCTGATCGCCGGCGCGGCCATCGACGTCTACGATCGGGAACCGCCGCCGCCCGACCACCCGCTGTTCGGCCTGCCCAACGTGATTCTGACGCCGCACCTGGCCTGGTACGCCGAAGAGGGCGGCTGGCGCATCCGCGAGCTCATCATCCTCGAGATCAACCGGTTCCTGGCCGGCCTGCCGCCGCGCCACGTGGCCAGGTCCCAGGCCTGATGGGGCTCTCTGCCCAACCGCAGGCGCCGCATTCGTCCCGCTCTCTCGACGCTCTCCAGCCGCGCTATACTGATACCAGGTGACTTGCTGGCTGGGATTGGCGCCAGGCAGTGATCACAGAGAAGGGGCATGTCATGAGCAACAAGAAAACTATCCTCGTTACCGGAGCAACAGGTGCGCAGGGCGGCAGCGTGGCCCGGCACCTCCTGAGGAGCGGGCTCTTCAGCGTGAGGGCTCTGACACGGAATCCGGACTCGGCCAAGGCGCTGGCGCTGAGACAGGCCGGGGCGGAGGTGCTGAAAGGCGATCTCGACGATCTCCGCAGCCTCCAGGTGGCGGTGGACGGCTGTTACGGCGTGTTCGGCGTCACCAGCTACTGGGAGCACTTCGACCACGAACTCCAGCACGGCCGCAACCTGATCATCACCGTGAGGACTTCAGACGTCGAGCACTTCGTCTTCAGCAGCTTGCCTCACGCCAAGCGGCTCACCCACGGCGCCCTCGAGGTGCCGCACTTTGACATGAAGGGCGAACTGGAAGAGCACGCGCGGCAGGTCAAGCCCGGCTCGACTTTCGTGCACGTGGCCTTCTATTTCGAGAATTTCCTGACCTTCTTTCCGCTTCAGGATCGGGGACATGGCACGTTCGGTTTCGCCTTTCCGCAGGGAGACACGCCGCTGGCCGGGGTGGCGGTGGACGACATCGGGGGCGTAGTGGCGGCCATCTTCCAGCGCCCTGACCAGTTCCGGGACAAAACGGTGGGCGTGGTCGGTGATGACCTGCCTCCCAAGACCTATGCGGAGACCATGTCGCGGGTGCTGGGCAGGAAGGTCATCTACGAGTACATTCCCAGGTCCGTGTTTGCCTCGTTCGGCTTCCCGGGAGCGGACGATCTGGCCAACATGTTCGAGTTCAACCGGCTCTACATTCCCAATCGTCAGGCCGACCTGACCGAGAGCCGTTCCCTGTACCCCGCCATGCAGACCTTCGCGACCTGGATGTGGGCCCACCGGGACCAGTTCCGCTTGGAGTCTGCGGCCGCTTCCGCCGCATCGGCGTAGGACAGCCCCACTTGACTGTGGGGCGGGCCTGAGAGGCCCGCGCGGACTGGGGAGTCCGCCCCAGTGTGCCCAGCATGGGCTGATTCTATGAAGTTGGAATGTACTTCACG
>CAZIRH010000078.1:0-13719 GCA_964541065.1 uncultured Solibacteraceae bacterium | reverse complement strand
GGAAAGACACCTGCCCTCATTATCCATTACTCTACGTTTGATGTCAATCTGGTATCAGGCTCCTGAGCGGCGGCGCGTGCGCAGGGCGTCGGCGTAGACCTTCAGCGCCTGGGCCAGGCTGGTACCCTACAAATCCTCCGGTCGCAGACCCGTATGCTTAGCAGGGCGGCGAACACCCGCCGCGCCTTAGTCGCCGGCCAGTTGCTCACTGAGCACCAGGAAGGACACGTTGAGCGCCACTGGCGGCAGTTCCCCGTGTTTGATGCGGTCAGCGATCACTTCGATGGCGAGCCTCTCGGTGTTGCTGATGGCCTCCTCGCGCGTCTCCCCGTAGGTCATGACGCCGGGCAATTCCAGCGCCTCGGCGATCCAGCGGCCGTCATCTTCCCTATCGAGCTCAATCGAAAGCGTCACTCCCTCACTCTACCGCGCCCCGCCGATCTGTTGCAGGTTGCCCAGCACACTGAGCAGCCCCGGCACCAGGGTGATGACGAACAGCACCGGCAGAATGAACAGCACGATGGGGAACAGCATCTTGATGCCGGCGCGGGCCACGGCGGCTTCGGCGCGCAGGCGGCGGCGCGTGCGCAGGGCGTCGGCGTAGACCTTGAGAGCCTGGGCCAGGCTGGTGCCGAAGCGCTCGCTCTGCACGATCATGGCGGACAGTGACTTGATGTCGTCGATCCCGGTGCGCCGCACCAATTGCTGGAAGGCCTTGCCGCGCTCCTGCCCGGCCTTCACCTGCATGACCACGGTGAAGAACTCGTTGGCCAGCTCGGGGTAGATGTACTGCATCTCCTCGCTGACCCGCTGCATGGCCTGGTCCAGGGCCAGCCCGGTGCCCAGCACAATGCCCAGCATGTCCACCGTATCGGGCAACGATTCTTGCAGCTTGCGCCGGTAACGTTTGACCAGGCGGTGCAACACCTGCTGTGGAAGCATCCAGCCCAGGATGGCCGCGGCCAGCATTCCGGTGAACACGGTCATGGGGGCGTTGTTGCGCTGGAGGTAGGCCATCCCGGCCAGCAGGCCGAAAAAGAACAGCAGGCAACCCAGCGCATAGACGGCCACGGCGTGCGGCCGGCGGATACCCGCCTGGTTCAGCTCCTTCTCCGAGCTGCGCAGCCACCCCTCGCCTCCCGGAACCAGGCTGACCAGGAACTGGAAGCCGCTCAGGAAGCCCCGCCCACGGTGCCGCCGGGGCGCGCGCTCCCCGGCCACCACCGCATGGGCCTGGAGTTCCTCGAGGCGATCGGCCAGCGGGTCTTCCCGGTTCTGAAACAGCGCTACGCCCGACCACAACAGGGCCGCCAGGGTGGCGAAGGCGAGCACGAAGAAGACACCAGCGACCAGCATGGAACACCTAGGTTTCGCGCCAAGACGCCAAGATCCGCAAAGCACGCCAGGCTGAGCCATTCCATGGCTTCGCCTCTTGGCGGATCTTTGCGTCTTGGCGCGAAATCATGTTGCCTCAGTATTTCACGTTCGCGATCCGGCGGATGATCAGGATGCCCACCACCTCCGAGACGATGGCGTAAGTGAGGAACTTGCTCCCCGTGGGATCGGAGTACAGCAGCCGGATGTACTCGGGCCTCAGGAACCACATGGCCAGGGCCACCACCAGGGGCAGGCCGCACAGCAGCCCGGCGGAGAAGCGCTGCTGGGCGGTGTGGGCCCTCATCTTGGCCGCCAGGCCCAGGCGCTCGCGCATGAGCAGCGACAGGTTCTCGAGCACGCCCACCAGGTTGGCGCCGGTCTGACGCTGGAGAACCAGCCCGGTGATGAAGAACTTCAAGTCGATCAACGGCACGCGGCGGCCCAGGTTGTGAAGAGCCTCCTCGAGCGGCGAACCCAAAGCCAGCTCTTCAATCACCTTCTTGAACTCCATGCGCACCGGATCCACCGTCTCACCGGCCAAGGTGTCCAGCCCGCTGTGGATGTTGTGCCCGGCCTTCATCGAGCGGTTGAACAGGTCGATGGCGTCGGGCAGATTGGCCTCGAACTTCTTCAGCCGCTTGCTGCGCACGCGCATGATGTGGACCAGCGGCAGCGTTGCCAGGGCAGCCGTCAGCAGCACCCGCAACAGCAGCAGCGACAGTCCGACCAGTCCCCAGAACACCCACGCGCCGGCGCCGATCAGGATGCACACCACCATGACATCCGCCGCCCGGTAGGACAGGTTGGCCTGCCGGATGTACTCCTGCAAGCGCCGCAGCAGGCCCACCCAGGCGATGAAGTCGCCCAGGAACGCCAGGGACCCGCGGCGCTCCTGCCGGACCAGGTCGGCGGCCACCCGCACGCGCGAGCTCAGGTGCGCCCGCACCTCGCGCATGCGGGACCCCAGGTGCCGCCGGTATTCGTTCTGCGGCACGGCCCACGCTATGTAGCCCGCCACCAGCAGGGCGGTGGTGAAGATGGCGACGGCGATCAGCGAGAAGGAGAGCATTCACCCGACTCCCGGCGAAGGTTCGCGCCAAGGGCGCCAAGAGCCCCCAAAGCACGCCCAGGTTCCTAAGAAAACAGAATCCTCAGCGGTCTTGGCGAACCTTTGCGTCTTGGCGCGAAACCCAAGCATGCCCTACTTGACCTCGTGCTCCTCCTGGAAGATGGAATGCGACAGGTGGATGCCGTAGGCCTTGAGCCGGTCTAGGCACCCCGGCCGGTAGCCGGTGGCGCGGAAGCGCCCGTGCACCCGCCCGCGCGGGCTGACGCCGCTGCGCTCGAACTCGAAGACCTCCTGCATCTCGACCTGGTCATCCTCGACGCCCAGCACCTCGCTGATGCCGGCCACCTTGCGGGTCCCGTCGGTCAGGCGCACGGTGTGGACCACCACGTGAACCGCCGAGGTCAGCATCTGGCGGATGACCTTGTCGGGAATGTGCTGGCTGGCCATCATGACCATGGTTTCCAGGCGGCTGAAGGAGTCCCGGGCGGAGTTGGCATGGACCGTGGTCATCGAGCCGTCGTGGCCGGTGTTCATGGCCTGGAGCATGTCCAGGGCCTCCGGCCCGCGGCACTCGCCGATCACGATGCGGTCGGGCCGCATGCGCAGGGCGTTGATGACCAGGTCGCGCTGGGCGATAGCGCCGGCGCCCTCGATGTTCATGGGGCGGGTCTCCAGCCGCACCACGTGGGACTGCTGGAGCTGCAACTCCGCGGTGTCCTCGATGGTGACGATGCGCTCCTCCTCTGGGATGAACCGCGAGAGCGTGTTGAGCATGGTGGTCTTGCCCGAGCCGGAGCCCCCGGAAATCACCACATTCAGCCGCGCCTCGACGCAGCCGCTCAAGAAGTCCAGCATGCCGGTGGTCAGCGTCTCGTTCTTGAGCAGGTCCTCGGTCGAGAGCAGCTTCTTGCCGAAGCGCCGGATGGTGAGCACCGGGCCGATCAGCGACAGCGGCGGGATGACGGCGCAGACGCGCGAGCCGTCGTTGAGGCGCGCGTCCACGATGGGCGAGGAGTCGTCGATGCGCCGCCCGATGTTGCTGACGATCCGGTCGATGATCATCCGCACGTGCGAGGTGTCCTTGAACCGCACGTTGGTTTCCACCAGCCGCCCGCCACGCTCCACGTAGACGTTATCGAAGCCGTTCACCAGGATGTCGCTCACCGACGGGTCCTTCAGCAGCGGCTCCAAGGGACCCAGGCCGAAGACCTCGTCCAGCACCTCCTCGATCAGCCGCTCGCGCTCCAGCACGGTGAGCGGAATGGCCTCTTCCGAGACCAGTTTCTCCACCACCAGGCCGATCTGACCGCGCACGCCGTCCTTGTTGAGAGTCCGGAGCTGGTCCGGAGACAGCGAGTTCAGCAGCTTGGAATGAATCTGGCTCTTGACCTCGAACCAGCGTTCCGTCCCGGTGGTGGACCGGGGCAAAGTGCGTGACGCCATACTTCAAGGACCCCCGGCGCGGCTCATTGGCCCGTCTCGACGGCCACAGCGTTCGGCCTGCCTCCGGCGGCCTTGTCCACCAAGGCCCGGAAGGCCCGGTCCAACTCGCCGGCGGCCTGCCGGTCGGCTACCAGCGGGCGGGCGCGGTTGATCGCCGCCAGGACCGCCGCCGAGCTGGGAATGCCGTAGAAAACGCGCTGGTTGAGCGTCTGCTGGATCTGTTCCAGCGTAGCATGGTTGGCGTTGATCCGCTTCTGGTACTGGTTGACGACGATCTTGAGCTGATCCTGGTTGAAGCCCATGCGCATCAGGAACGAGATGTAGCGCTGCGCGTTGCGGATGGTGGGAAACTCCTGGGTGATCACCAGGAACACCATCGAGGAGGCCTGCAAGGCTGCCAGGACCACCTCGTCGGAGACGGCCCGGCCGGCGTCGATGACCACGGACTCGTACTTCTCGATCAGGAAGGCGGAGAACTCGCGGAACATGGGCTCGGAGAAGTAGCCGCGCTGTTCGAGGGCATCCGGGGGACCGACCAGGAAGAAGCCCAGCGGATCGCGCGTCACGTACCCCTCGAACAGGGCCTGGTCCATGCGGCCGAGGTTCTCGGCCACTTCCAGCAGCGTGTACTGCGGCGAGGCGCCTACCTGCATGGCCACGTCGTTGCCGGCCCAGTCCAGGTCGATCAGCACGGTCTGCCGCTGGCGCTGCGCCAGCACCGCGGCGAAGTTCACCGCCAGGGTGGTGGTGCCCACGCCGCCCTTGGCGCCCAGGAAGGAGTAGATCCGTCCCAGCTTGCTGGCGGTCGCGCCCGCGCGGCGCGGGGCCCGCTCCAGGCGGTTCAGCACCTCGCGGAAGTCCACGCGCTTGAAGGGCTGCACCAGAAAGTCGCTGGCGCCGGCGCGCACCGCGGCGATGACCGTCTCGCCGTCGGCGTGGTAGTTGGAGGCGACCACATACAGGTCCGGCGCCGCCTGCTTGGCCTTCTCCAGGGCTTTCAGAGCCGTCTCGCTGTCGCCGGCCAGGTCCACCACCAGCATCGCCTCGGGGTGCCGCTCCAGGTCCTGAAGCACGCGGATGTAAAGGTTGGGGCTGACCTCGGAGTATTCCGCCAGCACCTTGGCGTTGGCGATGTTCAGCAGGTTCTCCCGGACCATCTCCCGGAAGTGTTCGTCGCTCGAAGCCACGAGCAATGAAATCGGCATACACTCTCCTACGGCACGCAGGTGGCCTGTTCCGGATCGCAGCCCGCGCTCTCCATGGGCACCGTGGTGCGCAGATCGGGCAGCGGAACGCCCGCCAAACCCAGGTAGCTCAAGAACCTTCGAAACGAGTAGTTGGCCACTCGCACCGTCACCACGTCGGGGACGCACTGGGTGCTGCACTCGCCCTGGTCGCAACTGAACTCCTCGAGCGTCCCCGTATCGGCGTTGCGCCTGAAATGCTCGACCGTGATCTCGGCCTCCCCGGTTTGAAACTGGTTCCGGTCTACCATCAAGGGCGCGTGGGACTGCATGTAGGTCCGCACGTTCTCGCCCGTGCCGTCCCAGCAGTGGGTGGCGGCGTAGCGCGCCCCCTCGCGCGTCATCTCCGCCACGCTGTGCCAGACCCACAGCAGCTCCGCCCCGAAGATCACCCCGAAGGTCAGCGGCATGATGACGGCCGAGTAGATGATGGCCCATTCGACCATGCTCTGGCCGGAGCAGTTCCGCCAGCGGCGGGCGCTTCGGGCGGGCGCGTCGGCGGCGCCTTTTGCCTTTTGCCCTTTGCCTCTTGCCTTGCCCCGGGCCCCCATCACGTCCCTCCGTACGGCAGGCGCACCTGCGGCCGCAGGGGAATCGGGTCCAGCAGCAGGCGCGGGATGCGGAGCTGGACCGCATAGCCCTCGGGGATCGAGACCACGATGGCGTCCGGCGGCAGGCCGCCCGCGTTCACGTCGCAGCCAGTCGAGGAGCAGTCGCACAGCTCCAAGGCTCCGCTATCGCGGTTGAGCCGTTCCAGGCGCACCTGGATCTGCTCGGCCGTCAGGTTGGGCAGGATGGGGTCCGCGGTGGCCTCCGTGTTCCCGGTGAGCGCGATGTTTTTGGCCGCCTGGACGGTGGCGTCCGTCTCGTCGCAAAAACTCACGCCCTGCTGCGTGCCCAGGTACCGCGCCAGGTTGTACAGGATCTTTTGCAGCGTGAAGTAAGTGTACGCCACCCGGCCCAGCTCGACCATGCCCATCAGCAACAGCACCAGCACGGGCGTCAACAGCGCCGCCTCGATCACCGTGCTGCCTCGCCGCCCGCGCCGCCTCATTGATGCAGCACCACCTTTCCCGGGCCGGCCGCCACCTGGCAGCCATCGAAGCGGCCCTGCTGGAGCGGAACCACGCTGCCGATGTACAGCGCCACGAACCGCCCATCGGCGTCGCTGGGGTTGATGTTGACCCCGTTGGGATTGGGTTCGACCAGGAACTGCCGGAAACCCAGCACGGTCATCGAACCGCTGCCCGACAGCGATTCCACAATGGCCACCGTGATGACGCGCCGGGCATTGCCGATATAGGCGGCGTAGTCCTCGAGGTCGGAGATGTCGGTGTCGGCCTGGTAGGCCTGGAGCGCGTCCACCTCGGCGATGCTGCCGCAGGCCTCCGGCACCGCGGCGTCGAAGCGGGTCCACAGGCCGCACAGCAGCGAGGTGACCGCCGCCGGGGCATTCTGGTTGCACGCCAGCGGAGCCCCCGATTCCCAGACCACCTCCCCCTCCTCCGAGTTCACCTTCACGCAGCCCAGGGCCGGGTCGGTCGAGCCCGGCAGGCCCTGCGCGCCGATGCGGTAAAGCTGGGTGCTATCGTCGGCGAAGACCGTGGCCTCCGGGTTGTAGCGGTTCAGCAGGAGATACTGGACCATGCTGCCGGCCAGCGCCGTAGGCGCCGGCTGGCCGGCGCACAGGTAGGCGAGGGTGTACTTGGTGTTGAGCGTGTAGCCGAAGTGGGTGGTGTCCTCCGCATCCAGCGGCGCGATGGCCAGCGGCTCGATGCCGCAGGCCGTGCACAGCGGCGGGCTGAGGCCGGCCACGGCCTGCGCCCGCACCGCCGTCTTGCGCTCGATCCCCAGGGGCAGGAAGCTCCAGAACAGCAGCGGGGCCTCCGCCGTGATGGTCACTTTGGCGTATTTGGCCGTGGCACCGCCGGCCGTGGTCTCCTCGGACTCGCCCGATTCCAGGGCGTCGGCGACGGCCCCGTAGTATACGGGATCGGGGGCCTCGCTGGCCAGGAAACCCGAAGTGCCGCCGATGGCCGTCCCGCCGAAGTTGTACCGGTTGCCGTAGCCGGACTCGGAATCCAGCACCGACCTGGCGGCCGCCGTGGCGGCATCCAGCGCCGCGTCGGTGCCGATCAGCTTCTCGGCAGCCGCCAGGGCCATGGCGCTGGCCGCCGTCTTCAGCTCGGCGCGGATCAGGTACAACCGCCCCAGATCCACGGCGAACCCCATCAGGCCGAAGATCACCGGCACCAGGATCACCAGCATCTCCAGCGATACCGTGCCCGCCTCTCGTGGCGACGAAAACACAGCCATGAATGTCTGTGCCACACTCGCAACACAGGGCCTGCAAACAGGTGGCACAGGCATTCCTGCCTGTGTTTCGATCTTTTCACAGCTTCCCTTCAGTGTGCCGCTGCGGGCTTCAGCCCGCAGTCCTCCGCGCTTCTCCCAGAGAAGACTACTTGGGTTCCTGGTATCCACGGGGTCCGACGAATTCAGGCTTCTTGGTTTCCTTCACCTGGCCGCTGGTGGGGCTCTTCTGCCCGGTGGCCGCCGGCGGCAGGAAGGGCTGCGGAAACTCCAGCAGCTTGGCTTGCTCTTCCGGGCTCAAGGGCCGCACGAAGCGCGGGGTGATCACCACCAGCAGCTCGTCGGTGGTCTTGCGGGTCGAACGGCCCCGGAACAAGTGTCCGATGATCGGCAGATCGCCCAAGCCCGGCAGCTTGGTCAGCACCTGCTGCACCCGGTTGTCGATCAGCCCGGCGATGGCAAAGCTCTCGCCGTCTTTCAAGATCACCTCGGTCTCCGCGCTGCGCGTGGCGATGGCCGGGATCAGGAAGCCTTGCAGGGTGACTGCGTTGGCGAAATCCAGCGAGCTGACCTCCGGCTTCACCTTCAGCCGGATGGCCCCGGTGTCGGTCAGCGTAGGCGTGAAGTTCAATTGCACGCCGAAGGGCTTGAACTGCACGGTAATGACCGGGGCGACGGCCCCGCCGGTGGGCGTCGTCGTGATGGTGGGAAACGGGAACTGGCCGCCGGCCAGGAAGCTGGCCTGTTTGCCCTCGACCGTGATCAGGTTCGGCTCCGCCAGGATCTGCAACAGGTTGCGCGATTGCAGCGCCCGGATGGTGGCGCCGATGTTCAGGTCCGGCCGGAACACGAACAGGTTCAAGAAGTCCGAGATGCTGACCGTGGTGTCGGAGAACCGCTGGTTCTGGAACTGGAGCTGGGAAAAGCGCGGCTGCTGGAACTGCTGGGTGGACATCCCCCCGAGCGTAGTGTCGTTCCGGCTGAAGAAGTTGAACCCCAGCTCGGTGAGCGCGGTGCGGTCCACGGTGGCGAACTTGACCTGTAGCAGGATCTGGCGGGGATCCGGAGGCGGCGGGGTCTGCACCAGGTTCACGACCTTCTTGGCGCGCGCGGAGGCCAGCGCGGCCGCTCGCTTGGACTGCTCGGCGTCCTTGGCCGAGCCGGTCAGCACCAGCGTCTCTTCGTTGCCGCTGACGCTCACGGAGGCCCCCGGCAGCCCCTCCCGCAGCTCGCGCCGCAGGTTGTCCAGCTCGGTGGTGTCGGTGGTGACGCGGATGTCGTAGCGCACCGGCCCGCCGCCGGCCTCCCAGATGACCAGCGTGGTGTTGCCCGGGCTCTTGGCGTTCACCATCACCTCGCGCGGGGAAACCACCACCGCGTCGGCGATCTTCGGTTCGGCGATGGCGACGCGCTGGACCTCGGCCGGGAACTGGAGCAGCTCGCCGCGGCCGGCCGCCAGCGTCAGTTGGCGGGGCAACGTCGAAGGCCGCACGGGCTGGGTCTGCGCCAGCGCGCCGCAGGCGCCCAGGGCAAAGACCGTCCACAACGGGAAGCGGAACATGCGGGCTCTCATGGGAAGATTTCCTGGACGTGCTTGTCGCCGCGGAAGACGTCCACCACGTGCTTGGGCTTGGGCGGCGGCTCCTTCTTGGGCTCGACTTTGCGCTGGCCGGTCAGCTCGCGCCAGGCATCCTCGTCCTTGACGTCGGGGAGCTTCCTGCCAGCCAGGGGCGGCAGGCCGCGGCGTGCCCGGGCGGAGCGCGCATAGACCATGGGATCCAGCGCCTCGGCGGTTACGGCGCCGGACTCGGCGGCCGTCGAGCGGTCCAGCGGATTGCGCAGGGCCAGGCTGAGCCTGCCCTGGTTCTTGGCCAGCTCCAGGCGGCGTGCCTCCTCGGGGGTCACCAGCAGGGTGGCCACCGGCATCTTGGGGGCCTTCGGATCCACGGTCTGGCCCGCCTGCGTCAGCCGGCCCACCGCCAGCACCTCCACGTCCTGCAAGATGGTGATGGTGGCGGCTTCGGCCATCGAGCCGGTCCGCGTGAACAGCACGTCCACCCGGGAGCGGGGCTGAACCAGCCCGGCCACCCCGCTCGAATCGGTGATGGGCACGGCGATGGCGCGCTTGCCCGGCTCGATGGTGGCCGGAATCCCCTCCGCCCGCGTCCAAGAGGTCATTCGGCTGCCGTTGAGCAGCTCGTAGGCGTTCACCGGGTACAGCAGCACGCGGTCCTCGGCTTCGCGCTCCGTCAGAATCACCCCTCTGGGCAGATCTGTCTGCGGGACGTTGATAGCCCTGAGATCCATCCGGCGCAGCCGCGTTCCGGCCGGCATGTCGCGCGCCGCGGCGATCACCTTGACCTGCTTCTCCCGCTTCGGCCCCTTGATCTGGGCCCACAGGAACCAGGTCAGAGCGAGAGCCGAAAGCCACGCCACGCCGAAAACCATGAGCACTCTTCCACGGTCCATCAGAACCCCTCGAACGGCCTAATCTTTGTTAAACACCATACAACCTACCAAGTTCCGACACCACAATGGGCGGCCTCTCCAGAAGGGTAGCCACTCGGTCCCGGTACAGGCGCCGCCAGCCGAGCTGCTCCAGCGCCGCCACCAGCGAGTAGTCGTTGGGCAGCAGCGCGTGCGTCAAGCCCCATGCCTCCACTTGCGCCCGCCAGCCAGGCCGCACTTGCATCAGCCGGATGTAGTCCTTCATGAACGCCGCGCCGTAGAAGTCGCTGCGCCCGTCAAAGAAGACCTTCCGCCGCCCCTGGAAACGGTAGATGAGATACCCACCGTACTTGTCCGGGGCCAGCAGGCGCGCGCCTTCCGGCAGCTTCTCGAGGGCCGCCGCGGCCGCCACGGGAAACTGGTCAGGCGGGAAACCGGCCCTGGCCACGACCGTCGGGGTGCGAATCCACAGCAGCGTCACCAGGAGGCCCAGCGGGACCCAGGCGCGACCATCCAGCCGGCTCTCCAGCGCGCGCAGCCGGTCCGAGTAGTCCAGGAAGCGGTCCAGCCCGCGCCGCAACGCGGCCTGGAGGCCGCCGGCGTCGCGCAGCGCCCGCGTGAGGGCGCCGTTGGCCAGCGGCAGCGCCAGCAGCGCCACCAGCGGCAGGCCGCGCGCCGAACGCAGCGCCCCTACCAGCAACACCGCCGACAGGGCGCACGGCGCCAGGCGACGCTGCCCCAGGGCCAGCACCGCTCCCACAGCGGCCAGGGCCAGCACGATCAGGATCTGGAAGGCCCCCTCGACCTGGAAGTTGAAGCTCTGAAACTCCCCCACCCGCGCCAGCAGCTCACGGTCGGCCAGGTAGGCCAGCAGGTGCCGGTGCAACTGCCAGCCGTACGGGTTCACGAAACTGCCCACCAAGGCGGCCGCGGCCGCGCCGGCAAACCAGCGCGCCTTCGCCCGTTCCACGCGGGCATCCGCCTCCCAGATCCAGGGCCTCAGGAAATGCCCGCCTGCATAAACGAGCGCTATGGCCGGCGCCAGAATGAAACTGCCGTGCAAGTTGGCCCACAACGCGCCGAACAGGAAAATGCCCAAGCCCTCCCGCAGGCCGAGCCCAGGCGGCGCTGGCCGTTCCGAGACGCGCTCCGCCTGCCACACCGCCACCAGCAGCAGCAGCCAGCTCAACACGTGTGGCCGGGCCAGCCAGTGCAGACTGGTCGTCGTCAGCATCGGAGCGGCCATCGCGCAAGCCAGGAAGAAATTCCCTCCCTCGGCCCAGTGCAGGCGGAACCACAGCCACACGCCGGCGGCGATCGCCACAGCGTACAGCCAGGCCACTCCCGCCGCTCCACCCAGAAGGTGCGCTCCGCCCGTCAGCACATCCGCGCCCCATTCCCAGGCCAACCAGGCCTGTCCCGGGCGCGTGAACGAGTAAGGATCGGTGCGTGGCAAGCTGCCGGTGGCGAGAATCGCTTCCCCGGTGCGAATGTGCCAGCCCGTGTCGGAATCGCGAAACAGCCCCCGCGTGCCGTCGAACAGGGTGAGGCAGTAGAGCAGCGTGACGATTGCGGCCGTCAGGCTGAGGTCAGGAACCAGCCAGCGTCGCCACGCGCCGGCCCCGGCCACTTCCGCGGAGACTCGCACATCGACCCGCTCGAGACCTCTACTGCGCCGTTGTCCCGATGCTGCTCAGGTCCGTGGTGATGCTCGAATACAGGCTGGTGATGGCTTGGGACAACGTGTTGACCGTGCTGATCAGGGCCAGCCCCACGGCCGCCACGATCAGCGCGTACTCGACCAGGTCTTGTCCCTGCTCTTCCCGGAGAAGCCCTAACAAGAATGTCCGCATGACTGACTCCACTAACTCTTTCCCACCGTACTCCTAGCGGGTGGCGTGGTTGGCCACAGTCGTCTGCCGCGGCTCCTCGATACCCACCAGTTCCTTCCAGAACGCCGACCAGAAGCGCTTCCAGCGCGGCCGAGCCTCGCGGGCCGGAACGCCGGTCGGCTTGCCGTCCAGTTCCGCGATCAACCTCAGGTTGGCCAGCGCCGCCTGGTGACTCCGATTATATCCCAGCGCGGTCTCCACTTCTTTGCGGGCCTCCGCGTGGCGGCCCTGCTCGATCAGCACCGCCGCCAGGTTGCTGTGGGCGGTGGCCCGGTCGCTGGTCTTCTCCCACGACCGGAGCGCCTCGGCCGGCTGCGCGGCCAGGGCCAGTCCCAGGTTGTTGCGGGCCACCACCGAATCCGGCGCCAGCGCCAGGGCTTGCCGGAACTCCTGGGCCGCCTCAGCGAACTTCTTCTGCTGGAGCAGGTTGTAGCCGAGGTTGTTGTGCAGCCGGTCCTGCTCGGGCGCCAGGCGGAGGGCCGCCCGGTGGGCCGCCTCCCCGCGATCCCACTGCCCGAGTTCGTCCCGGATGATCCCCAGCCAGGAGCAGAGATCGGGCCGGCTCTGCGGATGGCGCTCCAGGAAGCGGTCGATCGCGCCGGCGGCTTCAGCCCGTAAACCCATGGCTCGCAAGCACTTAGCCATCGCAAGCGGAATCGCCGCGGAATCCGGGAACCGGCTCGCCGCCAGCCGGTAGTGCTCCAGGGCCAGCTCCCGGCTCCCCAGTCCCTCGTAATGCCGGGCCAGTTCGAGCCTTAACGGCAGGTTGTCGGGCTCCGCGGCCAGCCGCGCCTGCAAGCTGCGCAGGGTGTAGTCGCCTTCGCCGGCGTAGTGGGCGTTGATGACCTGCCGCTCGAAGATGGGATGCGCGCCCCGGGGCCCGACCGCGGGCTTCGCCACGTAGCCCACCCGGTGCTGTGTGCACGCGCACAGGCTCAGCGCCCCCGCCACTAGAAGGCCGGCCCTCATGGGACTTTCTCGAATTGTAGCTGATCGCCCACCACAGTCCGGGTCGCGGCGGCCGTGCCCCCCGCCAGCTCCAGCACCGAGTGCGCCCGAAAGCAGAAGCCCAGCCTGCCGGGCGCCATACTGCCGCGGATCTTCAGCACCTTCCGATCCCGGTCCAGGAACAGCACGTCGATCGCGAATCTCATGCCGATCGTATGGACGGCCTCGCAAGGCGCAATCCACATCCCGCTCCCTTGGGGCAGGCTGTCGCGCTTGAGCAGCCCTCGGCGTCGCTGCCGGCTGGTGCCCGCAACCTCCACCTCCTCCGCCAGCGCACAGTTCCGCGTCAGGTTCCGCACGCGAACCATCAGCAAGAGCATATAACACTTCGGGGCGGCGATTGTTGCGCCCTTCTTGGGTGGGGTGGGGCTTTCAGCCTGCCGCCGGGCTTTCCGCTTGCGGACCCGTTCCGGGCGGCCCGGCGCCTTGTCCTGTCTCGCAAACAAGTGAACAGTGCTGCCTGTCGCTGGAGTTTCTACATTTTGTGGCCGGTCAAGGTGGCATCGTGGCGCACGCTTCAGCGTGCTGCGGCGAACTTCAGTTCGCCGCCCTGCCACGCACTGGACCACCGGTAGTGGACAGGGTCAGCCGCCAGGCCGGCCTGTACCGGGTTGTTCTCGATGTAGGCAGCGATGCGCGCCAGGACCTGGTTGGCTCCCCTGGCCGTGCTGCCCTCGAGCCACTGGAGTATGCGGGGGACCTCTTGGATGGGGCGCAACAGGACATGAATGTCTCTGCCACACTCGAAGCACAGGGCTTGCGGACAGGTGGCACAGGCATTCCTGCCTGTGTAATGTCTGGGCCACCCTCGAAACACAGGGCTTGCGGACAGGTGGCACAGGCATTCCTGCCTGTGTAATGTCTGTGCCGCACTCGAAACACAGGGCTTGCCGACAGGTGGCACAGGCATTCCTGCCTGTGTTTC
>CAZIRH010000077.1:0-13829 GCA_964541065.1 uncultured Solibacteraceae bacterium | reverse complement strand
CGATCGGGCTCGAGGTGGTTGATGGCGGCCAAGACGCGCTGGCGTGGGGTCATGGCGTTGGTTTCCGGCCGGCCTCCAGCCGGGGTTTCTCCGCGCTGTACAGCCGGCGGTAGAGGCGCGCGTTGCGCAGCACGGCCAGGACGTAGTTGCGCGTCTCGGTGAAGGGGATGGTCTCGATGAACTCGGCGGGCTCGCGGAAGCTGGCAAAGGTGAGCCAGTTCTCCACACGCGAGCTGCCGGCGTTGTAAGCGGCCAGCGTCAGCACCCATTCGGCGGCATGCTTCTCGAAGAGCGTCTGCAAGTAGTGAGTGCCCAGGCGGAGGTTGAACTCCGGCTGGAACAACGAGTTGGTGCGGAACCGCCGCTGCCCGAGCTTGCGCGCCAGTTGGCGTCCGGTGGAAGGGAGGATTTGCGTGAGGCCGTAAGCCCGGGACACGGAGACGGCCCGCGGGTCGAACTCGGATTCCTGGCGTATGAGCCCTGCCAACAGGAAGGGGTCCAGGCTGCGCCAGCGGGCGTAGCGTTCGAGGTCTTCCCGGTAGGGCAGCGGGAACAGCAACCGCCAGAACAGCGGCGGCGCGCTCTCCAGGGGGTAGGCCAGGTACTCAGGCACCAGGCTCTTCATGAAGCGCATGCCCTGGGCGTGAGAACCGCGGCGCACGGCGGCCTGGGCCAGTTCCATGGCCAGCAAGTGAGCCTGCGCGTCGGTCCTGGCCCCGAAGCGCAGTTCCTTGTCGGCCAGATCATCCAGCCCCGCCGAGTACAGCAGCCGCGCGCGCTCGAGACGCAGGGCGGTAACCGGCGAAGGCTCGAACTTCTCCGGCGAGCGCCGCGCGGGCCAGGCGACGCCGCGCAGGAAGTCGGTGACCTGGCGCGAGGCCGCGGCGCGGAGCAGCGCCGGCTGCGCCAGCCGGTCCTCGGCCAGCATGGCGTAGTAGTGGTTGGGGTGGCTGCTCACCGCTTCGGCGTAGTAGGCCTTGGCCGCCGCCGGATCGCCGGCGGCTTCCGCCAGGCGCCCCAGGAAGTACAGCGCCGTATCGGTCTTCTCCGAGCCCGGGTAGTCCCTCAAATGGGTGCGGAGCGCCTCCGCGGCCTCCGGGCGGCGGTAAAGGTACGCGCTCCACACCACTTTCCAGTGGCAGTTGGCCGCCTGTGCGTCTGCGGGGAACGACTCGAAGCAGGCGCGGTAGAGTCGTTCGTGAACCTCCGGCCGGTTCCGCACCTGAAACCGGCCGGCGGCGGCCACCAGCCCTCGCAGCCGCCAGGGCGACTGCGGGTACAGCGCGCCGAGGCGGTCCACGAGGCTGAGCATTTCATCGTCCCGCTCGAGGCGGCGGGCACACTCGGCCAGGTAGAAGAGCCGCTCGGCGTCGGCTTCGGGGAAGGACAGCTCCAGCGATTTCAGATAGGAGTAGGCCGCCGCAGTCTGGGCGGCGGAGTACTCCGCCATCCCCACCCGGACGCGCGCCAGCTCGCGGTCCACGCCGCCCACGCGGCTCAGCATGGCGTGGTACTCGGACCGCGCCCGACGCACCTCCCCGGCGCGCAGCCAGCGCTCGGCGCGCTGAAACATCGCCTGAGCCGTGGGGGGAGGATAAGCATTGCCCAGAGTGTCCTTCAGACGCGCCAGCGCGCGGGCCGCCGGTTCGGCCTCCGGTGCGGCCGGGTACTGATAGTAGACCTGCTGGTAGTGGATGGCCGCGGCGGTCAGGTCGCCGGCCGCCTCGCAGGCCGAGGCCAGCAAGGCGCCGCCGGCGGGCTGTGGCAGCCGGGCCTGATGCTGCCGCAGGATGCGGAGGGCTTCCTGGGGGGCGTCTGTCGCCAAGTGCGCGCGGGCTGCCAGCAGCGCTGCCTCGCCGATGTGCGGGGAGGCCACCGGCGCGTTCCACACCGCCTCCAGCGCGCGGATCACCGCCGGGTAGTTGCGCAGTTCGTATTCCGCGGAGGCCAGCAGCCAGGCGACGTGGTCGGAGAGCTTGGGCAGCCTGGGCTCGGCGGCGCGCAGCCGCTTGGCGGCCTCGGCCCAGCGCTTCTTGGCCAGATCCTGGCGGGCCGCCTGCACCTCAGCCAGAGGGGCGCGGGGCTCGGATGGCGTCTGCCCGGAGGCCGCCAGGGTCAGCAACAGCACTGCCAGCAGGGCGCGCACGGTGGCTTCAGACCAGCGGGCCGGGGTACTCCGGGCCCAGCAGAGCGCCGTCGTCGTTGGCCAGGGTGTGGACCAGTTCCAGGTGCAAGTAGTCCCGCATCGACGGGCAGGCGGAGACGAACTCCTGCCGGAAGGCCTCGCGGGCGGAGTCGATCTCTGGCCGGAGCTCGGCGTACAGGTTCTGCCGGGCGCGTCCGCGGGCGACGGCGTCGGCCCGGTACAGCCGCATCTCGGCCGCCTTGACGCGGGCGAAGCGCTGGGCCTGTAAGTGGGGCCGCTGCTCCTCGGCCGGCGGTGTCCCGTCTGGCGAATCCGCAGGCGAAACCACCTGCGCCACGCGGGCGCGTGCGAGCACCTCTTCCAGTTCGGCGCCAACCCGCCTGGCGATCTCGGTGAAGCGCTCCTCGAGAATCCGGTCCAGTTCCTCCTTGAGACCCGCGGTCAACTGCTCGGCGGCGATGGCCCGCTGCTCGGCGAGGATCTCACTCAGGCGGGAAACGTAGTCGGCCTCGGAGTGCGGCTCCATGGGACGGCGCGTGCGACCGAGCTCATTGTAGCAGACCGCCTTCAGTTGGGGCCGCCGGGACGCTGCCAGACCAACTGGAACGGCGCGAGGGTGACGAGGGCCCGCAGTTGCCGGCGGCCGTCGGAAAGCTCCAGGTGAAGGCGCCCGTCGTCCTGGGTGGCGGCCTGGCCCTCGAAGAGGTCCTCGCCGAGGGCGGCCTCCAGGCCCGTCAGGCGCAAGCGCGGCAGGCCGCGCACCACCGAGAGGTCGAAGGAACCGGAGACGCGATCGAACTTCTCTTCGGCGCCCAAATCGGGCCCGTGGCCGCTGAAGGACCCTTGCGCCCGCAGATTGCGCCACAGCTCGAGGCCGGTTCCCTGGCTCTGAAGCACGCCCTCGGCCTCCCAGCGGCCGCCGCTGAAGGCCGCCGAGCGCAGGTGCGTGGTGAGGCGGTAGGCGGGCGCGGGACGGCCCAGGTCGGCGGTCAGGCGCCCGGTGAGAAGACCATCGGCGACGCGCGCCTCGAAGGGCTGGACTTCCACCTCGGCAGCGTCCCAACGCCAGCGCGCGCGCACCTTGTCCAAACGCCGATCACCCAGGGCGAGCGCGCCAATCTCGACGCTGCCCTCGGCCTGGCGCTGTGCCAGCCAGGGTGGAACCCCGGTCCGCCCCAGTCCCAGGGTGCGGGCGAGCAGTCCCTCGCGGCGGCGCAGCGTGGGCATTAGCAAGCTCTCGGCTTCCAGAGCCGTGACCTGGGGAATCAAGAGCTGCACCTGGTGCGGCCGGGCCGCTTTCGGCGCCCAGCGGTACTGGCCCTGGAACTCGACGGTGCCCATGCGGGCCTGGATGCGGTCCAGCATGGCGTCTCCCTCGCGCAGCACCGCGCGGGCGCGCTGGACTTCGAGCGGCACCGCCGCGCCCGGCAGCTCGAGGCGCGCGCCGGTGATCTCGAAGCTGCCACTCCATTCGGGCTTCTGACCGGGGCGGCTGCGACAGCTCAGGCGTCCCTGCCAGTCGCCCTCCTGGCAATGTTCGAGCAACGGCACCGGAGCCAGCAGTCCGGCGAGGGTGGAATGCAGTTCGGCGATGCGCATCGAGGAAGTTTGCAGACTGAGGTCCAGGGTCTGAGTGGCGTGCGAGTATTCCACCAGCAGAGCGGCTTGCTCGCCCCGCGCGGTGCGCACGGTGGCAGGCAGGAGCCGCACGCGGGGCCAGTCGAACAGCACCTCGGCTCGCTGAACCCGGAAGCTGGCCGGCCCCGGCGCCTTCACCGCAGCTTCCGGGCAGGTCAGGATGCCCTGGAGTCCGGCCTCGTCCGAGTAGCCGATGACACCCGCCAAGCTGCCCTCCGCCGAGAGCTCCTGGGGCAGGGCCACGCCCATGTGCCGCGCCACCTCGACCAGCGGCGCCACAGGCAGTCCGCGGAGCGTGGCCAGCGCGCCCCAGCGAGGCTGCGAGAGGTAATCGACGGCGCGCACGCGGATGGCCAGCGGGGCAGGAGCGTCCCCGGCTGGGACGCTCTCCAGTTCCAGGCGCTGCCCTACCAGGTCCAGCCGCCCGCGGTAGTCCAGCGGCCAGCCGCCTCCGTGCGGCGGCAGAAGGTCCCAGCGGTGAATGTCCCGGAGCTGGATCCGCCCGCTGATCTGGAGCCCGGAGACCGGCCCGGTGAGGCGCGCGCGCGAGCTGATCTGCCCATGCACCCCGACGTCGTGACCGTGCAGGAGGGCGACCAACTCGGCTAGCGGCGTGTTCTCCAACTCGAGCGTGAGGTCCACTTGGCCGCCCGTGCGCGGGTCGGGCTGCCAGCGGCCGCGCACGAAGAAGCGCCCGAAGCCGCGCGCCGAACGGTCGGTGCGGGCAGGCTCTCCGGAGAAGCGGATGCGCCAGTAGCCGTCTTGCGCCGAGGGCGGCGCGATGTCCACGTCCGGATCGGTGAGGTAGTAGACCGACTTGAGGTCGCCGAACTTGAAGTTGATCCGGCCGCCGCGGACCTGAATGCTGGGGAAGCGCGGCCCCGGGAGGGCCACCGCCCCCACTGTCCGGCTCAGCAACGGCTCGAAATTCCAGGGGCCGGCGGCGGGCTTGGTCAGGTTGATGCTGGGCTCGCTCAAGCGCAGGTTCGAGAATTCCAGCCGCCCGGTCCACAGGCTACGGAAGCTGACGCGGGCCTCGAGCGACTCGATGTAGGCCAGCGGCTCCAGGCTGATCTGCGGGTCTTCATGAATGATCACGCGGCTCAGGGAGAAGCCCGGACCCTTGAACAGATTCAGATGCACGCCGCCGAGTTCCACCTTCCGGCCCAGGGCCGCTTCGAGGCTGCCCTGGATGCGCCGGGCCAGGCGGTTGACGCTCAGATAGGGGGCGACCAGGCCGAAGACCAGCACCGCCAGCGCCAGCAGCGCCAGCCCGCGTCCGATGGTCTTCTCCGGCAGCTTCATCGCGGCGCACTTCCACTCAGGGCGCGGTAGGCCTCCGGGTCATCCACATCGGCGAGGACACCGGGATCGTCCACGTCCACATAGCAGGCCTGTTCCAGGTGGGCGTGGATGACCACTCTGGCTTGGGAGTCCGGCGGCAGCGCGAGCAGCTCGTCGGTCAGCTCGCGCGAGCAGCCCACGGGATGGCCGCGCCGGCCGTCGTGCCGCGGGATCACCAGCCAGGGCCGCACCAGCGCTTGCGCCTCGCGCGCCAGGCGCTCGATAGTCGAGGGTTGCACGGCCGGATGGTCCACCAGGGTGAACAGGACGCCGTCGCTCGCCTCCGGCAGCGCCCGCAGGCCGCATTGAAGGGAACTCAACTGGCCCCGGTGGTATTGGGAGTTGACGACGAAGACGGCCTCGCCGGCGCGCGCGAGGCGCGAGCGGACCAGCGCCGCCTCGTGTCCGAGCACCACGATCAGCGGCCGGCAGTGCGGCGCGAGCAGGCGGATCAAACGGTCCAGGAACGTTTCGCCCTCCAGTACCAAGAGCGGCTTGGGCCTCCCCATGCGGGTGGAGGCGCCGGCAGCCAGGATCAGTCCGGCGAGCTTCACTTCAAGAGCGCCTTGGAGCGTTCGCTGGCGAACAGCGACTTGGAGATCGCCCTCCAGTCGGAAGCCGCGCCGCGGCGCACGGCGATCATCTCGGCCACCGTCGAGACGGCGATCTCCTCGGGGGTCACGGCGCCGATCTCCAGGCCCATGGGAGCGTGGATCCGCTCCAGGGTTTCCCGGGGCGCCCCTTCCTCTTCGAGCTGCCGCACCAGAGAGAGGACCTTGCGCTGGCTCCCGATCATGGCCACGTAGCGGGCGGGCGTGGCGACGGCCCAGCGCAGCACGCGCAAATCGTCGCGGTGCCCGCGCGTGACGATCACGATGAAACTCGATTCGCTGACCGTGAGCCGCGCGAAGATGGCCTCGTACTCGCCGGCCAGGACCTCGTCGGCTTCCGGGAAGCGCTGGCGGTTGGCGAAAGACTCGCGGTCGTCCACCACCACGGTGGCGAAACCGGCCAGGGCCGCGATCTTCGAGAGGCTTTTCGAGATGTGGCCTGCGCCGAAAATGAACGCGCGGGGTTGCGGGAGGATGGGTTCCACGAGGACTTCCAGTTGGCCGCCGCAGATCAGCCCGTTGTCGTAAGCCGCCTCCTGACTGAGATCGAAGGAGAGGCGGCGTGATTTGCCCGTATGGAGCACCTCGCGGGCGGTGTTGAAGACCTCGGCTTCGATGCAGCCGCCGCCCACCGTGCCCAGGGTCGAGCCGTCCTCGCGCACCAGCAGGCGGGCGCTCTCGTGGCTGGGGATCGAGCCGTGCGCCTCGACGATGGTCGCCAGCGCACAACGCTGCCCCTGCCGGCGCAGCCGGACCAGCTCCTCGAAAACATCCATGCGAAGAAGAATTATAGCATCGGGCTGTTGAGCCACAGCGCCATGGCACAATGGCTAGGTGACGCGACGGCCCGATCATCCGGCCCTGATCTTCGACCTGGATGGGGTCATCATCGACTCGAACGCGGTTCACACCGAAACCTGGCGGGAGTACCTGCGGCGGTTCGGGCGGGAGCTCCCCGAGGACTTCTCGTCCAAGAACTTCGGTCGCCACAACCGCGACATCGTGCGCGACCTGTTCGGGCCGGAGCTGAGTGCGGCGGAGATCGAACAGCACGGCGCCGCCAAGGAGGCGCTGTACCGTGAGCGCGTCCGGCCGGTGCTCCAAGAGCGGCTGGTGCCGGGAGTGGCGGAGTTCATCGAAGGGCACGCGCGCTGGCCCCTGGGGGTCGCCAGCAACGCCGAGCGGGCCAACGTCGAATTCGTGCTCGAGCACGCCGGCCTGCGCCGTTATTTCCGCGCCGTGGTGGACGGCCACCAGGTGCGGCATCCCAAGCCCGATCCCGAGATCTACCTGCGGGCGGCGGAGCTGCTGGGCGCCGCGCCGGCCGATTGCATCATCTTCGAGGACTCGTTCTCCGGAGTGGAGGCGGGGCGCGCCGCGGGCGCCCGCATCGTCGGGGTCCAGACCACGCACGCCAGCCTGCCGGGCGCCGATCTGCTCATCAGGGATTTTCGGGCACCTCAACTGGCGCGCTGGCTGAAAGCGCAAAGAGCGCATCCAGGTACACTATGAGCGAGGGACCCATGAGACACTGCGCGCTGCTCATAACACTGGTGGCACTGGGCGCGCCGGCCCAGCAGAAATACACCGGCCCCGTCCCACCCAAGCCGGACGTGCCCTACCTGATGCACGCCGACAACCTCGTCGAGACCGAAGTCGGTGAGGCCCGGCAGCAGAAACGCAAGAACGACGAGGTGTACACCGTGGCGGGGGCCACGTCATCCGCGCGCACGCCGCTGGCGGAGCCTGTCTTCCTGCTGCGCTCGGAGAAACTCGCTCCGCAGGACCTGGACCTGTTCCGCATGGAGGTCCGCGCGGGCAACCGCGAGGTGGTCTTTCCGGAGAACAAGAACCGGCGGCCGCGCGCCTTCCGCCTGACGTTCACCCGTCTGGCCGAGCAGCTCTACCGCCTCGAAGTGAGCGAGAACCTGGGGTTGGAGAACGGCGAGTACTCGCTGACGCCGCGGGGATCCAACCAAGTGTTCTGCTTCACGGTGTATTAGTGTCCTGTCTCGCAGGTTCATTGACAATCGGGACGGTTGCAGCCGACAGGCCGGGTACCCTCTGGGTGCCTGTCCCACGAGGCCGCATTGTTCACTTGTTTGCGAGACAGGACAGTAGCCTTTTCTTCAAGGCCTGCACCGCGGGTCCCGCCTGGAACTGTCGGTCAGACTCACGCTCAACCGGTTCGAGGCGCCCAGCGAGTTGTTGAGACCGACCGTGACGGCATCGATGTCTGTGATCGTCCCTTCGACGCGGTAAGATTTCAGGAACTCGAAGCTGCCGCGGGACGGGTGGTTACGGTAGAAGTCCTCGAACGGGGTACGCACGTCGAAGGGAGAGGCGGGCGCCTCAATGGAACGGCCGGCAGCGGCCCGGAATTCCACCGCGGCCTCCCTCACCTCGCGCCCGGTCGCGAACGCGTCGGCGCACACATACAGGCTGTTGCCGTCCACCAAGTGCCGGACCTGGGTGAGAACCGGGGCCTTGCGGTCCACCGTCAACCGCTGCGGGCTCGGGATTTCGGGGGACACCAGCCGCGCGCCACGATTGGTGATGTCCGCGGTCGCGGCAAAACTGATCGTGCCCGCGATGGTTCCCGTCCGGAACGGCGCGGAGTTGGCCGCACCGAACTGGGCTTGCGTCGAGCCCGCTGGAAGCTGGAACGATACCTGCCCGGCGCCGTCGGCGAAAGTCACTTCGTTGGCGCTCGAGGGAAAGGCATTCGCGGGGTCCGGCTGGAACGAGGCCCGCACCTGTCCCGAGAGTGTCAGCCGATAAGCGGAATCAGGCGATAGGCGCAAGGCGAGTTGCTGATTGGGGTCCACCGTGCCGCGCGGCGGATCCCAGTTGAACGATGGCTCCGGGAGGACCTCGATGGCCAATGTGCCGCCGAGGGTAGCAGGTGGCGAGCCGCTGTCCCTCAGCGTCACCCGTATGGGTTGGGAACCTTGGGCCGTTGGTGTGCCGCTGAGGACGCCCGTCGAGGAGAGGCTCCAGTCCGGAGGCAGCGCGGACGCGGACCACAGATACGGGGAGACGCCTCCCGCCCCGGTCAGCGACAAGTTGTAGCTCCAGCCACGAATCGCCTCGGGCAGCGGACTGGTGGTAGTGATCGTCAGGGTGCAGGTCCCAAGGTTCAGAAGCACCGGCGAGCTGTCCGAGACCGATGCCACGCTGAAACGCGGAATACTGGTGGACGACCCAGCGCTGAAATCAGCGAAGAACCGGACGGCCGATGGCCGAGTGGTGCTCGCCGTAATGGATAGATACACGCCGAATTCCACGGTGTTAATCGCTGCCGGATCAGCGCCGAGCACCTCCCACACGGCGACCGCTGTACCGCTAACCTCCGAAATCTGTACCGGGTCCGATTTTGAGCCCGCCGGGCTAAACACACTCGCGTCGCGCGCATCCACGGTGACGAGGCGAGCCACATTGCTCCTGCCAAAGCCCAGGTTGACCGGATCGACGAAAAGACTGACCCCAGAAGGGATGTTGGCGAGCGATACACTCAGGCGAGTGCCCGAGTCCGCAAGTCCTGCCAGCGCCAGGTTGCCTGTCGAACCGGAGGGAAAGCTCGGGTTGTAGAAGCCCGTTTCCGCAAAGTAGATGGTCCCTGGCTCATTTTGCGCGGCCGGAACCGGAGACGTGTCGGGGTTCACGAAGGCGGCAACGGAGCGGGTACGGAATGCCGTTTGAAAACCTTCTATGAAGCGGAGGGTCGCAACGCGCGTTACGTTGGCCACACAAGCCGGCACGGAAATTCCGCCGGCCGGGGCTGGCGCGCCAGTCGCGTCGAGTGCGGTAACCGCTAGGCCGGGTACCGCAAAGGCAACTGTGACGGTGGGGTTTGCGATGAGGACTGAGGTGCTACTAGTCACCGCTAGAAACGCAGTGACCGGGCTGGGAAGCGAGCCGCCGAATGCCCGCGGAATCGCGACCCGCACGTTCTTGATGCGAAAGACTCTGGTCTGGGCGGCGGTAGGGTACGGGCCGCCCGCGCCGACCAGATCAAGCGGCACGCCCGACCACTCCAGGGAGTTCTCCCCCGCGCGAGTAGCCTGGAATACATTCTTGTTTTGGCGGCTGCCGGGACCGAACGTGCCCCCTCTCTCGTAAGTGCAGGTCCCCGTCGCCGCCACGCAAGGAAATTGCGATGCCGGAGGCGGGTCATCGATAAGGAGGAGAGCTTCCGTCCACGGCCGCGACACGCCCGAGGCGAGCTGGCGGCTGGTTACGGCCACATTCAGGAAGAGCTGGATGTTGACAGTGACCACGGTCGGCGCGACTCCGCTGCACGCGAGAAGGATGTCGCCCACCAGCTCCGCGGAGCCTCCCACCCGAACACTCACTGGCACCCCCGCGTTCGCTGTGCACGAGATGTCTTGAGCGGCTGCCGGAGCGGCCAGCATCGCCAGGAGCACAAGAGGAATCCCCGCCCGTGTCATGGCTGCACCTCCGGCTCTTGAGTCGCACGCCGGGCCGGAGGCACGAACAGAACCCGTGGTTCCGGTCCCTCGCCATCCAGCAACCAGACAGGCGGCTGTGAGGCATCGGTGAGCCGGAACAACGCACCAGGTCCCAGCCGTTCGATCCCGGCCGGTGTGCACTCGCAGGCGACATGGTGAAGGACGCCGCCGGCCACATCTACGATGGCGATGGTGCGCCCGTCGGAGTGGAGAACCGCCAGGCGCTGTCCGTTGGGGTACGGCCGGACCGCCCGGGGCGACAGCATCCCGTGTTCCCGCCCGGCCAGCAGCGTCACTTCGGCGTCGCCCGCAACATCGCGAATCTTCAGAACCTGGTCGTTGGTCCGGTCCACCAACACCACGTCCGGCCGGTGGTCGAAGAACGCGACCGCCGGCGCCTCTCCCGGCACCCACAACCGTACCAGTGTTTGCCCGGGCGCCAGCCGGTAGAGCGCGTGGCCGCTTTCACCAGAAACCACCGCCACCACAGCGCGTGCGTCGTCGCTCAGCGCGACAGCGCCGAGCGCCCCGGGCAGCAGCTCCAGGTCAAGAGTCCCCGCTAATTGTGGCGAGTCCGGCAAGCCCGACAGCAGGAAACCGCGCGAGGACCCCGCGCCCAAGACCAACGCCGCCGAACCAGTCGGGCTGAGCACCACCCTCTGCACCGTCTCGCTGATCGGCGGCAGCGGCCGCGCCGCTCCCGGCTCCACCCTCAGATCCCACAGGATGAGACTTCCGTCGGTTCCCACCACCAGGGCGAAGTCCTGTAGAGGCGACAGGGTCACAGCCGCGGACGGCCCGGGCAGCGGGATGGGCGCTTCCACCACGGCCGTGGCCGGGATTCCCGATATCGGCCGGAGCGAACTGTCAGACTCCGTGAAGACGAAGCCCAACCGCGGCTCCCGAACCTGAGCGGGCTGCCCGGCCGCGGCTCCCTCACCAAACGCCCCGAGCCAGACAACACAAACCAGGGAAATGCCCCCCGTGCTCTTCATCGCACCACCCCCGGGCCTTCTTGGATGATCCGCGTCGGCTGCGCAGCCGGTGGTGTCCCTGGCTTATTTCCGCCCCGCGTCGCGAGGAGAGCGCCCAGCGCGCCGCCACCACCGGCCACTGCTCCAATGGCGATCCACTTGCTGACCGGCGTCGGTGGTTGCACGTTCTTCAGCGTGATCAGTTTAGACTCCGCGGTCAGTCCTTCATACGAAGCCTTGACTTCCACCTGATACTCGCCCCTGCCACCCGTCGGCCGTTCGATCACCGCCTGGGCGATGCCCTGATCGTCTGTGGCAAGGGTATCGCTCCGTCCGCCCGTCGCGAAGAGAGCGCTGGCCCCGCTGGCCGAGGGCAGGATCACGAACACGACGATGGCGCGGCGAACGGGACGTCCTTGCGGGTCGGTCACCTGCGCCCGGATCATGATGCGGCTCGGCCTTCCAAGGACCAGGGTGTCACTGGCTACGCTCACCGTCAGTTGAAGTCTGGAAACCGGCGAGGGCACTTGCGCGGGCACGTGATAGCCACAGACCAAGCCCGCGCCGATCAAAGCCGCCCCCCGGAACAGCCACTCCCGGAGCGCTGATTCGACCATGGGAGTCCCCCTCCTTTCCTATTCCGCGTGTTTCCTGGTTCTCTGTCAAGCCCCCCGGACAGAAGACTACCGGCTCATACGGCCTCTCACATACACGATCCGGTTGCGGTCGAACGACAACGCCGGCTGGCCACACGGGGCCCCATCGCAGTCGCTGACGTTTATCTCCGCCCCCTTTTCGGTCAGGAAGACGTCACTCCAGCGCAGCGGTTCCAAGCCGCTGCGATCTTCGCACGGCTTTACCGAAAGCTGGAGCTTGTCGTCGTAGATCCGCTCCGGTCCCCGGTACAGATCGAGCAACCGCTGGTCCGCTTCCAAAAGACCGCCCGGCGACGGGGACACCTCGCCCGAGAGCAGGTCGAGAACCGCCGCCGAACCATCCTCCGCGAACACCAGCACGGAGTTAGCGTCTGCGGCCACAAGTCTCGCCAGCTTGACCTTGGCGCGGATCCCCTCGCCCGGCCCGCCGCCCGCAGGCAGACGCACCGGCTGTCCCCAGCGAAGCGCGAGAATGAACTCATCGCCCAGCAGGAAGATCGGAGATCGGTAGTTAGGATCGCTCGTTATCTGGCAGCGGGTGCCGCGTTTCCTGTCGTATACCCATACATCGCCGGCCTGGGTGAAGTCCTTGTCGCCACGGATGTTCACCGGGTTCGATGCAAGGCCCGCGAAGCGCAGTATCCGTTTCCACAGCGGCTCAGTTTGCGGCTTGCTCTGGGACCCGGTCGCTACCACGGCCAGCAGCGAGACCGCCACCCAACGTGTGACGACAGAGGTCATCGAGTCACCTCCATTTCACGGCCGCACCACGACAAACAACACCTCGGCCGGCATGCCGATCGGCAGAGTGAAATGAACCGGACGCTGGAGCCGGTTGTACTTTTGGTTGTATTCCTGGACGCGGCGCCGGATGCGGACCGCCAGCTCGTCGGAGTACACGGCGTCACCGGCATCACCCTGTTCCAGAGCCGCCAGCACCGCGGCCGTGAAGACGCCGTGTCCGAGTCCCTCCAGTTCGTAGGCGGACTCGTACGCCCCCGCGGCAGCAAAAGCGAAGACCGCTCCCGACACCTCGGCCGACTCCTTCAGGGAACGGACGAAACGGACATCCCGGCCGGCGCGCCCCGCATAGCAGGCATCCAGCAACACGATCGTCTTGCCGCGCGAGCGCGGTCCGTCGCCAGCCATCAGCGTGTTCAGGAGGTCCAGCCAAGCGACGTCGACGGCGGGGTCCGCTCGGTCGAGCGCCGTCTGATGATCGTGCGAGTAGAGGTAGTAGAGGTCGCCCGAGAATCCGCCATGGCCGGCCACAAACAACACCCGGGTGGCGCCGCCGGGCACCTCCTGATCGAGCCACTGGACAGCGTCGAAGATCCCGCGGCGCCCCGCCTCGCCGCTGCGCACGAGGCGGGCCTCCACCCTCGAGTAGCGAACGCCCTCCTGCTTCTTCAGCGCCGCGAGGAATTCGGCGGCGTCCTTTTCCGGATAGCGCAGCCGTATCTTGGGGTTCTGGTATGCGTTGATGCCGATCGCCAGAGCGCGCAACTCGGGGCGGGGAGCCTCGCGCGCCCCCTCCCCTCCCTCGATGGTCCCCTCTCCACGGGCGGTCGCCTTCGCGTGCGAAGCCGTCATGTACAGCGAGTTCGGTCCCCGCCGCAGCGGCAGCTCCAGTTCGAACACCCGCGAATCGGGCGATGCCGGGAGGCCCGCGGCCGGTGCGCTGGGCGGTATGTAGTCTCCGTTCCAGAACACCCGCACGGCGGTGATCGGCAGCGAGGGCGACGACACTTCGATCTGCACCCTCGCCCGGTCACCCGAGGGCGAGGTACGGGTCGTGGTGCGGATGTCCGGCGGCTGAATGGCCGCTAAGTTGGGGGCGGAGGCTGGCGCTGTCTGGCTCCGGATCCGTTGCGAAACAATCTCCGGGCGGTAGAACTCTTTCTGAAATTGCGCCGCCGCGAAATAGCGCGCTGCCGCCCCGGCGCCCTGATTCAGTTGCCAGCCGACGTAGTTGTCGCCTAGAACAC
>CAZIRH010000076.1:0-14062 GCA_964541065.1 uncultured Solibacteraceae bacterium | reverse complement strand
GTGTTCTCTCCGTTATCTTAACGGCGAACACTCCATTTCCAACTGAGGCAGGACATCCCCGAAACTCAGGCGATCCCCAGCATAGCGTTGAGGAAGCCGACCAGGTATTTCCAGACGAGGTAGTACACCACCAGGAGGCCCGGCAGCACCATCCAGAACGCCGTAACGAAGCAACTCGGAATGGGCAAGTCCAGCGCCCGGGCGGCGACCAGGGCCAGCGGCAGCAGGATCGCCGGCAGCAGCGCGCCATGAATGCCCAGGGGCAGGCGGCGGTGCGAGCGCTGAGCCGCGTAGAGAATGTTCCACACGCCCCAGAGATTGGGGACCACGGCCAGGGGGAAGATGACGACGCGCTCGATCGGGAATTGTATGTTGTAGACGAACCGCGCCACACAGAAGAATCCGAAGATCGCCAGGATGAACATGGTGGGGAACACAATTCCCGCCATGTAGGCTCGAAGGTAAGGGTGCGTGCTCATAGGACTCTCTCCATCACAGGTGATACAGAAGACTTGGGACTACTTGAGGGAAGGCCACCATCCAGGCTCCGGCCAGGGCTGCCAGGACCCAATCGAGCCAGGAGCGTTGACCGTTCCCCTGGTCCAGTTTGCGCAACATGCGAGGCCACAGATCGCGCTCCCCTGCGGCGTTCGTCGGCGGACGGAACGCTTCCCGCAGCAGATATGGAAGCTTGTTGTCGTTTTGGTCGTTCATGGTTCCACTCCCAGCCGTCTCAGCCTCTTCCGCAACAGCCGGACGGCGCGAAACTGACGGGACTTGACGGCTGCGACCGAGATGCCGAGCGTCTCGGCGACCTCCGAATAGGGCCGCTCTTCGATCAGCGCCAACTCGGCGACGGCGCGCAGCTTCGGCGACAGGCCACCGAACGCGAACCGGACCGCGGCGTGAACTCCCTCCGCCGAGGCGTCCGGCCCCGCAGAGGTCTCCGGCACGTCCTGGACAAAGTTGGCCTCACGGCGGGCGCCCTTCAGGTGGCTGAAAGCAAGGTGCATCGCAATCGTGTGCGCCCATGCCCCGAACGCGCGCTTCGGATCGAAGTGGGCCCGTGATCGATAGATCCGCCAGAAGGTCTCGATGGTGAGGTCTTCGGCGGCTGCCGGGTCCCGCACCACCCGCACGATCCAGCCGTACACCTGGCTCTGGAACTGGCGGAAGACCGTCTCGAACGCGTCGAGGTCGCCGAGTGTGAAGCGTTCGAGAAGTTCCATTGCCGCTCTCCTCTTGTATTACCTCACGGAAGCCTCCCGGGTTTTGTTTATTTCGGATGTCCTGCCTGAGTTGGAAATGGAGTGTTCGCCGTTGCGGTGACGGAGAGAACACCCCATTCCCGACTGGGGCAGGACGCACACAGACCCGCCAGGGCAGCAGGGAAAGCTGAGGTCGGCTACCATGAACAGGAGGACCAACCTATGCAACGACGTGATCTGCTCAAATCCGCAGCCGCCTCCGCCGCGGGATTGACCATCCTGAGAAGCGGCATGCTGAGAGGGCAGACTGCCCCCAGCAACCGGCTGAACATCGCCCTCATCGGCGTATGGGGTCGTGGAACCGCGCACTACAGCACCATGCGGAACGAGAACGTGGTGGCCCTGTGCGACATCAACGATCTCCGCACCAAGGAAGCCCTCCAGATTTTCCCCAAGGCCAAGACCTACTGGGACTGGCGCCAGTGTCTCGATCAGAAGGACGTTGAGGCCGTGATCATTTGCACCGCGGATCACCACCACGCCTTCATCGCCAACTGGGCCTTGAATCGGGACATGCACGTTTTCTGCGAGAAGCCGCTGGGCATCAGCGTGGAGGAGGCGCGCACGGTCCGGGCGAACTATCTCCGGCGGAAGGCCAGGTTGGCCACCCAGCACGGCACCCAGCGTCACGCCTTTCCGAACTTCGAGCGACTGAGGGAACTGATCCTGGACGGAGCGATCGGCGAACTGAAAACCGTACACAGTTGGGACAGCCGCCAGCTCCCCAGGCCTGGATACCCCAGCGCCGAAGGCAAGCCGCCGTCGTTTCTCCACTACGAGCAGTGGATCGGGCCGTCGCCCTACCATCCCTACAGTCCGCAGTACTTCGGCGGCTCCTCCGGCTTGAACTGCCTGTTTTGGAACATGTACCGGGACTTCGGCGTGGGTCAGATGGGCGACATGGGCGCGCATACGATGGATCTGGTGTGGAACGTGATCGATGCGGGCGCTCCCACGGCGATAGAGGTCGATCAGGAAGTCAGCGACAAGTACGATCCCAACATCTGCCCGGTGAAGTTGAAGGTGAGCTTCGAGCATCCCGCCAACGACTGGCGCGGGCCGGTCACGCTGGTCTGGTATCAAGGCGGCCTGAAGCCAAACGCGCCGAGGAACTACCTGGACGTGGCCAGAATCGGGAACGGAGCGATTTTCGAGGGCACCAAGGGCACGATCCTCGCCGACTTCACCACCCGGCTGATCATTCCGAACAACGACGACGGGGATTTGACCTACTACAAGCGCCGCACCAGGGAGCAGCTTCTTCCCCTGGTGGGCGGCACGGGGCAACCCACTCAGGCCTTCACCCCGAGCGGGCGGGGTCCTGCCGGCGGGCGGGGTGCTCGGCCGGGCGCGCCACCCACTCGCGCGCTTCCCGCCGGCATGACCGCGATGCCCAACGCACAGCCCGGCCCGAGCGGCTTCCCCGTGGTCCAGTTTCTCGAGGGTGGCATCCCGGCGGGCCTGGGCCTTCCGAACACAGACGTTGCGGCCATCCTGGAGGCCGAGAAGAGCGGCCGCGCGGCCACGCGACGGGCCGACGTCTTCCAGATCGACTGGATCGAGGCCTGCAAAGGCGGGAGCAACAACGTCGTACATGGCACGAGCGGCAAAACCCACTGCGACTTCGATTACGCCGGCACGATGATGGAACAAATGCTGCTGGGCCTGGTGGCGCACCGCGCGGGCAAGAGACTCGAGTACGACGCGGCCACCGGTCGCGTGACCAATGCGCCCGAAGCGAACGATTACCTCAAACGCCAGTACCGGCCCAACTGGACCCTGAACGGGTAGGCCAGGTTTCTCACCGCGGACGTAGGAGGCGATACTCGATCTTGCGGAGCGCTCCGGCCGTCGCGTAGGACGCAAACCCGAAGGGTGCGGACAGCTTGATCTCACCGTGACGGAGACCAATCGAGCGTCCTCGGATGGCGACGTCGATGATGGGCTTGTCGTCGATCCAGGCCATGATCCGATCGTCGGTTACCCGCAGACGAAGCGCGTACCACCGGCCGTTTTCGAAGTTGAAGTACGACCTGGTTTCGTTGTCCGAGGCGTCCCACCCGTCTATGCTGGACAGCCCGACAATGTCGCCGCCCCAACCGCCCGTCACCCAGGTGCAATACGAATCCTGGACCGGGAAAGTCAGGGTGGCGAAAAAGTCACTCCCTTCGAGCCGGGCCCCTTCGAGGCGAACCTCATAATCGGACCGGGGAAATGAACCAGTCCAGGTGACGCCGGTCATCGGCGCCCCAGCCCCGAGGACGATCGTCCCATTCGAGATACGAACCTCGCCCCGCCCCGTGAAAGGCGTCTCCCGCCAGCCCTGCAACGATTTGCCGTCGAACAACGGCTGCCATTCACCGGTCTTCGGCTGCGCGTTGGTGGCGATGGATGTGGCCAAGCACAGGATCGTCGCCAGAAGCGGAGCGTGCACGGAGAAGCGCGCCCGGACGCCCGAACTGACGGAGGCCGGCTTCCCGGTTTGGGCATCTATGGGGCACCACACTGTGCGGGCCTTTGCCAGGACGCTCCGGTCCGTCGCGCGGAGCAATTCGGTATGGCGTTCGAACCTGATCCGGCTTGCGGCGCCGACCCAGGTCCTCGCGATGATGCCGTCGCCGAGGAAGGCCGGCTGCATATAGTCGATCTCGTGACGCACCACAACCCACTGAAGTTTCGCTTGATCAGCGGGGGGCGCCGCAGCCTTCCAGTGCGCCACCGCGGCCTCTTGCACCCAGCGGAGGTAGGCGACATTGTTGACATGGCCCATTTGGTCGATATCAGCGGGCTGGACTGAGATGGCGAGTTCAAAAGCTTCCGCGGCTTGGCTCATCTGCTTTAGTATCCCGCCGCAGCCCCCTTCCGGGTGGGCAGCCCCACCGGGGATCTGCTACAATCAGGTCTGGCTGTGACCTACCGCGCCGAGCGGGAGTAATTCAGCGGTAGAATGCCAGCTTCCCAAGCTGGACGTCGCGGGTTCGAGTCCCGTCTCCCGCTCCACACTCCCCGGGTGGTTTCCCCTCCTGGGTGCCGCGCCGCACTGGCAACCTTGGTATGCTGGCAGGGCTATGAGACGGCCCGTTCTGATTCTGCTTGCCCTGGCGGTTTGCCCCTGGTTCACGGGCGCCCAGACGACGGCGCCCGCCGAGGCCAACCCGTTTTTCGAAGAATGGAAAACGCCGTTCGGCGTGCCTCCGTTCGACCAAATCAGGAACGAACACTTTCTGCCCGCCCTCAAGCGAGGCATCGCGGAACAGCGGCAGGAAGTGGAGGCCCTCGCCACGAGTCGCGAGGCGCCCACCTTCGCGAACACCATCGAGCGCCTGGACGCTGCAGGCGAGCTGCTGGAGAAGGTCCAAGGCGTCTTCGGCAACCTGACCAGCGCCGAGACCAACGAGCGGTTGCAGGAGATCGCCCGGGAAGTGGCTCCCCTGCTCGCCGCCTTGCGGGACGACATCTTCTTGAATGAAGCCCTCTTCGCACGCGTCAAGCAGGTCTGGGAGCAGCGGGACCGCCTGAAGCTGAGCCCCGAGCAACGCAAGCTCCTGGAGGAGACGCACAAGGCGTTCGTGCGCGGCGGCGCGAACCTGGATGCGGAACAGAAGAAGCGGCTGCGAGAAATCAACCGCGAACTCTCGGTGCTCTCCGTCCGGTTCGGCGACAACTTACTGAAGGAGACCAACGCCTACCGGCTCCTGACCGACAACCGGGCCGACCTGGCAGGTTTGCCGGAAGGAATCAGTGCGGGCGCGGCGGAGGCGGCCAAGGCGGCCGGGCAGGCCGGGAAGTGGCTCTTCACCCTGCACGCCCCCAGCATCTGGCCTTTCCTTTCCTACGCCGAGAACCGGGAGCTGCGCCGGCAGATCCTCGCGGCCTACACCCAGCGCGGCGACCACGGGAACCAGTACGACAACAAGCAGATTCTCACCAGAATCGCCGCCCTGCGGGCTCAGCGGGCGAAAGTCCTCGGCTACGCGACCCACGCGCACTTTGTGCTCGAAGAACGCATGGCGAAGACGCCCGCGGGAGTGCATGGTCTCCTGAAGCGGCTCTGGGAGCCGGCCCTGGCCGTGGCGCAGCAGGAGAGGCAGTCCCTCCAGGCGATGATCCAGCAGCAAGGGCAAGACTTCAAACTCGCCCCATGGGACTGGCGGTTCTACGCCGAGAAAGTCAAGCGGGCGCGGTACGACCTGGACGAGGACCAACTGCGGCAGTACTTCACGCTCGAGAACGTCCGGCAAGGAGCGTTCCACGTGGCGGGCCGGCTCTACGGCCTGAAGTTCATCGAAAGGACGGACCTCCCGAAGTACCACGCCGAAGTGCGCACGTTCGAGGTCCGTGACGCCGACGGCTCCCACCTGGGCGTGTTTCTGGTGGATTTCTATCCGCGACCTGGGAAGCGTGGCGGGGCCTGGTCGAGCCGGTATCGCGGGCAGCGTTTCAAGGCCGGCAAGGACATCCGCCCGATCGTGGTCAACGTCTGCAACTTCACCCGTCCGACCGCGGACCAGCCGGCGCTGCTGCGGCTCGAGGAAGTCGAGACCCTCTTTCACGAATTCGGTCACGGTCTGCACTCGCTGCTGTCGCGCATCCGCTACGGCAGCCTGGCCAGGGTGCCCCAGGACTTCGTGGAGCTGCCCTCGCAGATCATGGAGAACTGGGCGCTCGAGCCGGAAGTGTTGAAGGTCTATGCCAAGCACTATCGGACCGGCGCGCCGATCCCGGATGAGCTGATCAAGAAGATCAAGAACGCGGAGAAGTTCAACCAGGGTTTCGCCACGGTGGAGTACCTGGCCGCCTCGTTCCTGGACATGGACTGGCACACCATCTCCGAGGAGAAGCCCCTGGATGCGATCGCCTTCGAGAACGCCTCTCTCGAGAAGATCCGGCTGATGCCGGAGATTGTGGTCCGTTACCGCAGTCCCTACTTCCAGCACATCTTCTCCGGCGGGTACTCGGCGGGCTACTACAGCTACATCTGGAGCGAGGTGCTCGACAGCGACGCCTTCCAGGCCTTCAAGGAGAAAGGCCTGTTTGACCAGGCCACGGCCCGGTCCTTTCGCCGGAACATCCTCGAGCGGGGCGGCACCGAGGATGCCATGGAGATGTACAAGCGCTTCCGAGGCCGTGAGCCCTCGGTGGAGCCGCTGCTGGAGAAACGCGGGCTGACGGGCAAGAGCGGCTGAGGCTGGCCCCGTTCGTGTGATGGCCGCCCCGGCGGGCTTCACCAGGGCCCTCCAAATGTCCGACGGAGCGCCCGGCTTGCTGGCGGGTTCTGGCAGGCGCCTTCTCGTTCCTCGCCTCAAAGGGCCCCTGCCATCACACCGCAGGCGCACAAGCTCAGGCCCAGTAAGGAACGTAGCTGGCGTGCTTCCGCGACCGGCTTTCGGGATCGTAGAGCCGAACAAGTCCGGCCTCAACGGCGTCCGCGATGATTCGGGAGGCGATCGGGTAGTTGCGGTCACCGATCCCGAGGCGCTTCCGGAGTGAGGCGTTGGTCATCCTCTGGCTCGAGACGCACAGGAGGCAGGCGTGCTGGTAGCAGGCCCGCATCTTGTCGCGACGGTCCATGTCGGCGAAGTCTCGCGGCCCGTAGAGAATCACTTTCGTATGGTTCTCCGTGACCAGAAATTCCGGGGCCGGGAGCCGGGCCAACTCGACGGCGAAAACGACCTTGTCGATGCCGCTGCCGCGCTCCTCGCAGATATTCAGGCGGCGCATGAGAGCCGCAAGGGCCTCGTTGCGAGACCGCGGCGGCTCATCGATGAAGCGCTCCGTCGCGATCAGGGGCCGGCCGGGATTGGTGATCTCCACGCGGTCGGTGAAGATCTCAACGAGCGGACTGACGCCCGTCATCGAGAAATCCTGGTGAATGAGCGCGTTCGCCGCCAACTCTCGAATCGCAATAAGCGGATACATGCGATCCTCGGTTCGCAGTGCCCCATCGATCTTTTCGTTTCGTGGGAGCTGGTCATCGATGTAGCCGACCAATCCCTCGAAACCCGCCGCGTATCCTCTCGAGATCGCGTGCTCCTTGATGGTGCGGAGGCGGTCCGTGCTTCGGTATACGATCACCCGAACGGCCTTCCGGGGCAGGGTCTCAAACTCGCTCAGGCTTTTTGCGAAGAGGATCGCCCCGAGGTTCGTGACGCTCCACCGTCCAGCGGTGCCGGCGTGCTGGGTGAGCCGCTCCCGATGGAGTCGGTCCAGGAGCCCAGCCTTGTTGTTGGGAAGCGTCTGATGGCTCATTCCAAAGAATGCAGGGTAGTCGAGCAAAGCCAGGACATCATCACCAGTCACATCGACTGCTGCCATCTCGCGCTCAAACGGGGCCATTCCGCCGAGCGTCCAGAGCAGACGTTCTTTCTTGGGATGATCCTTGAGCTTCTTCTTGTAGCTGCCGACCCTGACGTACTCGATCCCGCGAAACCCGACCGGGCGGTTCGGGCACGGCTGGATCTGGAAGATGACGACGGGCAGGCCACAGTATTCAAACTCGTAGATCTGAAAATGAATCCGCGGCTCCAGTTGGGTCGCAAGCCAGTTTTCCAACTCCTCGTTGCCCTTCTTGACTTGGCGGGGGCGGAACGACGTTCCGACAACCCGCAGACTGCGGTCCTCGATTCCCCAAACGATGTAGCCGCAGCTCTGGCGGTGAAGCGCAGCAGCGTTCGAGAGGGCCGAGATGTACTCCCCGATCTCCTCTGGCACCGCCTTGTCCTGTTTGAACTCGGTCCACTCCGGCTCGGTGCCGGAGGCCAGCAGGGACTCTAGCAGCGCGGGCAGATCGTCTGGCGCCATGCTCTCACTCTACAACCTCTCCGGCCTGACCAAGGACCACTGCAAGGCCGGTCTTTGCTGGCAGCAAAAACCTGGTTACATAAGAGCCAGCCGCGACTCGCCTCCGCGCCCTTGTCTTTTCAACAGGTTAGCGTGGGACCCAGGTTGATCAGTCGGGCGGCAGCCATTCGCGATCACATGGCCGCTACATAAGGAAGACAGAGGGCAAAGGGTCTGTCGAACGTGCGTGCGGCGGCTCAGCCCCCAGCGCTCCATCCGCTTCCGGACGCCTTCGCGGATGCCCCAGGCCGTTGGCGATCTCGGTGCCGTGCGAAGTCGATCGAGCAACCGTCCCCGATGATACGATGGTCAGCGGCAGAAGCAGCCTGCGGCGCCAAGACCCCGTGCTGGAGAATGTGATTCCGACAACCCCATACAGCTTGCCCGCTCCCGAGCGGCTGGTGCTGGTGTCTCCGCACCCGGATGACGTGGGGATCTCCGCGGGAGCGCTGGCGGCGGTGGCGGCCCGCGGCGGCGTCCCGGCCACGATCGTGCTGGCGACGGACGGTTCGGAAGCCCGCCTGCCCGCCAGCGTCCTGAGGCGCCACGGGTGGAACGCGGCGATGAGCGCGGTCGAGCAGCGGGCGCTGCGGGGCGCGATTCGCGTCGCCGAGGCACGCACGGAGGCCGCCCGGCTGGGGCTCGGCGAATCCGCCGTGGTGCTGCTCAAAAACCAGCGCTGGTTCACCGCGCACCGCACCCCCAGGGAATACCTGCACGCCGACCTGAGTCTGCGCTCCGTCGATGGTTTTCGGCCCGGGCCGCTGGACGAAGGCGCCGTCGCAGAACTGCGCGACCTGCTGCCGCGCCGGCCGGGCGGGCTGGTGGTCTGCGCGGCGCCGGACCCGCTCGACAAGCTGCTGATGCACCGCCTCGTGACCGCGCTCCTCGTCCGGGCGCTGAGATCGTTGCGCGCCACGGACCGCGCGGCCTACGCGCTCGTGACCTACGAGTGCCTCTCCACGGCGGAGTGGAGCGCCCCGATCACAACCTACCTGGGATTCGAGCGCGACGTCATGAGGGCGAAGCGCCACGCCATCCGGGCCCATAGGTCGATGTACGAGCGGCGTAAGCGGTTCGGCGGGTACAGCAACCCGGGCCGGGCGGACTACGATGCGGTGGTCGTGCGCGCCAACGCGGATCTGGCCGCCCGCGCGGGCCTGCCCTTCCCGTTTGCCGAGCGGTACGGGTTGTACGAGGACCTGTCGCCCGCCGTCCTGGACCGGGTCTTCAAGCTGACCGCGGTGCCTCTGCCATGAACGGGATCACGGCCATCCTGCTCGCCGGCGGCGCCAGCGCGCGCTTCGGCCGCGAGAAGCCGCTGCTCGAGATCGGCGGCGAGACGCTACTGGAGCGTCACCTGCGGCAGTTGCGCGCGATCGGGGTCGGGAGCGCGGTTGTGGTTTGCAGCCGATCGAACCTGGCGGCCATCCGGGGCCGGCTTCAGCCCGCGGCAGGTTCCGCCGTGGAGTGCGTGCTCCAGCAGGGGCCGGGCATGTCCGGCGCGGTGCTTACCGGGTTGGATGCCGTCCCATGCGTGCCGGCGGTCTATGTGGTCTGCGTGAACGATTTAGTTCGGGACAGCGCTTACTACGCTCTCGAACAGGCCGGGGAAGCCGGCGCGGACATCGTCATCCCTACCCGGTTGCTCGACCGGCCCTTCGCGGGCGGGCGGCTGCACTTCATCGCCGGAACCAGCCGGGTGACAAGCATCGAGGAGAAGCCTCCCGGCGGATGCCCTCCCGGCAGCGCTGCGAACATCATGATTCACCGCCTGGCGGGAAGGGCGCTGCTCGAGGCGCTGGCCGCGGATCTTCGCGCCGGCAGTGAGTACGAGGCCGCCCTCACCAGCCTGATCGCGGCGGGGGCAGTCGGGCTCGCCGTGTGGGTGGATGCCTGGGTGGCCATCAAGACGCCGGCGGACTACGAGCTGGCGCAGTCCGTGCTCAGTAGAAACCGCGGTGCGGAGCGCGGAAGTGCGCCAGGAACTCCAGCATCTTGTTCTGGCGGTCGTGGACGCAGTACGGGCAATCCGCCAGCTTGAGGCTCTCGACGACGCGCCTGCGCTGTTCGCCCCGCCAGATCTCGGCCAGCGAGCTGGTGTAGACGTTGCCGATGACGCCGTCCGCGCTGGTGCGCTTCTGGGCGCACAGGTAGAGGGAACCGTCCGCGCTGATGATGGTCTTCATGGCCTGGAAGTGGCAGCGCGAGTAGCCGCGCACCTGGAAGGCCTGGTTCTCGAAGATGCGCTCGGCGACGTGCACGTCGAAGGAGCCATCCGAAAGGGGCAGCACCTGCTCGATTCCCAGCAGCACCCGCTCGTGCAAGTCGGGCGGGAACGGAACGCCGGAGTAGGTCTTGAACTGAATGTAGTCGGCGCCGGTCTCCTTCACCAGGCGCGCGGTGGGCACGATCTCGTGAACGTTGGTCTCGTTGATGAAGAACCCCGTCCCAACCGTGGCACGGCCGGGGGCGCGCGCCAGGTACGAGAGGTTCCCCACGATCCGGTCGAAATCATCGCGCCCGTGCAGCTTCAGGTGCGTTTCCGGCGTCGCCGCATCCAGGCTGAAGCGGACGTACGTGGCGGCCGCCTTCAGGCGATCGCCCTTCTCCGGATCCGCCAGCGCGCCGTTCGTGACCAGCCCGCAGGCGAAGCCGTGGGCCGCAGCGCGTTCGACCGCCTCGACCGCGTCGGGGTGCGTCAGCGGCTCGCCGCCGCCGACGAACAGAACGGAGGTCGTCCCCAGCCCGCGCAACTGGTCCAGCAGGCTGAACAGCAGCTCGCCGGGCAACTGCTCGTTGCGCCCCGGCTGGTGCAGGGAATGATAGATACAGAAGCCGCAGTCGTGATTGCAGGCGTTGGACGGGTCGATCTCGACGCTGGGGGGGAACGGGTCCTCGCCGCGCAGATACCTCGCCACGAACTCCCCTTGCATTAGCAGGCGAAGCGGGTCGAAGAGAAACCGGAAGCGGTGCTTTCGTTCCGCCTCCGCGTAGCGGTAGGCCACGCGCTCGGGCGTGCCGTGGATGCCGGAGGTAAGCTCTCGGACGTTCTCGGAGATCATCGCGCGAGTCATCCTCCGTAGCGGGCCTGCACCTCGGGACGGAACTTCGGCGGGACCCAGGGGTCCCATTTGGACTCGAAGTAGCGCCGGTTCCGCTCGAACAGCTCGTCATAGACCGATTGCGGCAGCGCGCCGAACGACGCGGAGTGATGGTGATGGATGAAGACGTCCTCGGCGCAGGCCACCTCGTAACCCGCCTGCAAGACCCGCATCGTGTAATCGTCGTCTTCGAAGAAGCCGATCCCGTAGCCCTCGTCGAGTTCGCCCACCTCCTCCCAGACGCGCCGCGGGATCATGACGCAGAAGAAATGCATCACGCGGAGGGCGGTCCGCTCGCCGCGGTGCGCGCGCGTGTACCGGCGGGCCAGCGCGGCCATCTGCTCCATGTCCAGGTAGTCGCCGATGTAGACCACGCTCTCGTTTCCGGATCGGTTCGTCACCGGGCCCAGCAGGCCGAGCTTGGGGTTGGCGCGAAAGTGCGCCAGCAGATCTCCCACCCAGCCGTCGGTGACGAAAACGTCGTTGTTGAGAAAGGCCAGGTACTCGCCCAAGGCAACGCGCGCGCCGGCGTTATTCCCCGCCGAGAAGCCCAGGTTGGTGGAGTTCAAAACGACTCTCACGTTGGGGCGTCCGGCGGCCCAGGCCTCGAGCCACTCCGCCGTGCCGTCCGTGGAACCGTTGTCCACCAGCACCAGCTCCAGATTCGGGTAGTGGCTGAACCGCTCGAGGCCCGTCAGCGTAGTCTGCGTGAACTGCCGCTGGTCGCAACTGAGAACGATGACGCTGACCAGAGGGAAAAGGGGCGCCACGGTGCTACGGATCTCCTCGCACCGGTGCGACCAGGTGTTCTGCCGGGCGTACTGCCGGCGGGCCAGCGCCTGGGCGGGGCTGTCCCCGGCCAGCGCGGCCTGGATTCCGTGCACAAACTCCTCGGGCGTGCCAGTGAGCGTCACCAGGCCGTCCAGGCGCTCAATCTCCGGAAAGCGCACGGCCACCACCGGCTTGCCGGCGCTCAAATACTCCCAGACCTTCAGCGGGTCGGAAGCCCGGGCGTAGTCGCAGACCCGGTAGGGGAGCAGGCCGACGTCGAAGGAATGGATATACGCGGGCAGGCGCTCGTAGGGGACCTCGCCTACCAGCGCGACGTTGGGCAGCGCCGCCAAGGAGCCCAGGTCCACGCCTTCGGATCCGCCCACCAGGACGAAGCGCACATCGGGGAGCGCGCGCGCCGCATGCGCTATCAGCTCCAGATCGGTCCAACTGCCGATGGCGCCGTGACAGCCCGCGACCGGCCCGGCCCGCGGGATCGCCAGCGACGCGGGCGGCGCCTCAAAATCGGCCGGGTTGACGGCGTTGCGCACCAGGATGCTCTCCCGGCCCAGGCTCTCGAAGCGCGCCTGCAAGTGCCGGGAAGAGCACACCACGAGGTCGGCGTCCCGGACGATCGCGGCTTCCAGCTCCCGCGCTGGCGGGCCGGCGTTCCGGAAGGTCGTGTAGTCGTCCATGCAGTCGTAGAGCACGACACTGTTGGTCAGCCGGCGTGCCAAGGGGCCCCAGAACGGGTAGTTGACGATAGCGAGCGTCGCCCCGATGTCGAACCGCTCGCGCAGGCGGCGGAGGGCGGCTTCCATGACCGCGAGCTGCGCCTCGGTGGGGAGGTCGCGGTAGATGTCGGGAGGGTCCTCGGTACCCGGCAGGGGCAGCACATAGATGTTCGGCTCGACCAGCTCCGGCTCCGTTTCGCATGCGCAGATGGCCGGCGCCGGCGTCGTCGAGAAGTAGAACACGCGGTGCCCTCGGCGGGCGAACTCACGGCTGAGCTGCTGCGGCCGCTGGAACCGGTAGCGCCAATCGACCACTGGAAACACCAACACGTCGTAAGCGCGTTCTGCACCCGCCGAAGCCGCCACGCGAGGTCGCTTCGCCAGGGCCCCCTTGGCGCCCCGGCCCCAGGGGAACGGCCACAGGCGCCAGAGGTTCATCGGTGCCTGCCTTCGAGCGATCCATTCTACCGCGTGCGGGGCGACTGGATCCGGCGCCCGCCGCGGCGGTCGGCGGCTGCCCCGCCGGTGGCTGATAGAATCAGAGGAGTCATGAAGAGCGCGCTGGCGCTGGCAGGGATCGCTTTGTGCCTGGGAGCGCGGGCTGGCGACCTGGAAGAGGCTCGCGACCGGCAGGATCGTCCGGCGCTGGAACGCGCCCTGGCCGATCTGCGGCGCCAGGCGGAGGGCCGCGGGAGGTCCCCGCGGATTCCCTGACGGACTGCCTTCATTACTCGGTTCGGCGGATGTCGAGGAGGAAGAGCCATGCCTAGCAAACCTGAAATCTGGGACGCGATCCAGGAGGCCATCCAGGACGACCTCTCGAACGTCTCGACGATCCTGAGCGCTACGGTGGATCAGCTCTACCGAATGGCCGGACAGGCCGAGCACTTCTTTGAGGACAAAAAGGCGGCGAAGGCCGTCGAGAAGGTCGCTGGAGAGATATCCAAGATCATCGAAAAGCACTTGATCTAAAAGCGGAGGGCACATGAACGAACTGATTCTCGGTAGGCCCATCAGGCTCGGCAATGGGAGGACGACGCTTCCCTTCCGCCCCGCGCGGATGTCGCCCTACGGCCACGCCCAACCGAAGTCCCTTGGACAGGCGGCGTCGCAGAACTTCTTCGACTACCCCCTGATCTCCATCGTCTTCAGCGTCGGCGGCGCGGCTGAGGAAAGCCCCCTGTACGCCGCGCTGGAGAAGAAGGTCAGCGGCGAAATCCGCGGCGTGATGAGCAACTGCTCCATGCTCTCCCAGCGCGTCGTCCTCAAGGCGCTTCAGTCACTGACGTTCTACGCAGAGCGTGAGGCAAAGAAGGAAATCCTCCGTGCCCGCGCTGCGGAAGTC
>CAZIRH010000075.1:13565-14194 GCA_964541065.1 uncultured Solibacteraceae bacterium | reverse complement strand
GCGAAGAGGAAGAACTCGTCGGCGTCGGCGCCCAGCCGCTGTACAAGTTCTGAGCAGGAAAAGGGGACAGGCTACCCTGGCCCTCCGTGGACAGGGCTGCCTGTCCCCGATTCCAGGGGACGTGCTTCCCGGCCCCCGGCGATGTAAGTCCGGGACTACGCAGCACCAGCAGCCGGGATCGACCGAACCAGCTCCTTGAACTCCTCATCCTGCGGCAACGGATGGATGTCGGCATCGGCCAGCTCCCCTCGCCGGATTTCCTCCCCCCCGAGGCCGATGGCACGCGACATCAGAGCCCGTGCCTGTTCCTTGTTGCCCAGCAAAAAGTCAACGTAAGCCACGTTGCCCAGGACCATTGGGCTGTCTGGGTCGCGCATGGTGGCGGCGATCAGCTTCTGCTGTGCCTCCAGCAGCCCGCTGCGGGCTGCCTGCTCATCACCGGCGGCCCACACGCGCTTCGCCTGGCAAAGCAACGGAAACCCGATCCCGTTCAGCGCCCTGGCTACCTGCTTCCGGAGTTCGGCCTCCGGCGCGTCCCCGAAACGTTGCACCAGCGTGTCGTAAACCAGGATTGCCTCCTCCCTGCGGTCCATCTGGCCGAGCGTGATCCCTTTGTTGACCAGCGCCCT
>CAZIRH010000075.1:0-13465 GCA_964541065.1 uncultured Solibacteraceae bacterium | reverse complement strand
GGCTACCTGCTCCCGCAGCGCGCCCTCCGGCGCGTCTCCGAAACTTTGCACCAGCGTGTCGCAAACCCGGATTGCCTCCTCCCTGCGGTCCATCTGGCCGAGCGTGATCCCTTTGTTGACCAGCGCCCTGGCTACCTGCTCCCGCAGCGCGCCCTCCGGCGCGTCTCCGAAACTTTGCACCAGCATGTCCCAAACGCCGATCTCCTCCTCGAACCGACCCAACCGCCACAGCGCGACACCTTTCCTAAGCAGAGCCCTTGCAAGCCGCTCACGCGTTGCCATGTCGTCCGGTTGCTGGAGCAATAGCCTCTCGGCGCAACCTTGCACGAGTTCGCAGGCCCAGAGCTGCGACTGCGGATCGCTGTCGAGCCTCCCCCCAGCCATCCAGATTGCTTCCATCAGCTGACGAAGCTGGTCCGCAGCCAGGTCGTCCGGGGCAATATTGCGCGCCACCTCCACTGCGGCCGCATACTGGGAACGGCGTAGGGCATCACGCACTATCGCGAGGCCTTGCTCCGCATGCTGGATCGACTCTGTCAGTTTGCGCCGGGCTCGCTCGATCTGCCCAACGACCTCGCCGATCAGGTAGATGTCCCGCTCAGCCGTAAGTAGGTCGGCCGCTGGCAGCGAACGCCGGAGGTGCTCCGCGTAGAAGCCCAGCGGGTCACGCGTCAAGGGTGGAGCCGGCAGGTCGAATTCCCGGATCAGCGCGTCCAGAACGTCACAAGCCGGCAGTCGAGGTTCGCCCACCCTTTCGCCAACCGCCTCTTTGGGTTCGGCAGCCGTCGTGGGCCTCCGCGAGCCTGTGCCTTTGGCGTAGTCGCTCCCGTCCGCCAGGCTGCCCGCGGCACCGCCGGCAGCGGGCGGGAAGACGAGACTTACGTCCGAGCTGTCCTTCAGGTCATGGGGCAAGCTCTCCACGTCGGAGCGTTTGTAGCAGAACCAATAGACGTTGTATTCGAGCGGACTTTGCAGCCTGCGCTTGAGCGCGGTCATAAAGACGTCTTTCTCCCACCCGCTGTAGCCGATCACCAGCGGCGACCGGTTACTGAGCACCCGTTCGAGAAAATCCACCATCGAGAGTATCGTCTCCGCCGGCCGGCGGGATCGGTCCTCGATTTCGCCCTCGAGGTTGCAGCAGTCGTAGAACCAGTGCGTGCCGTGAACGTGCACAATCTGAAGGTCGCTTTTCGCGGCGTCGATCCGCCCACTGGTTGCAGGATGGTCACAGACAATGTGCTGCTCCCCAAACAGCGTCAGTGCTCGTGACATGAAATCATCGAAATTGCTGGTGACCACGAGGTTGGAGATCTTCTTGGTCAGCAGGACATGGGCCAAGCGAAGGTTCGCGTGGGACACGACTTGGTCTTTCACCAGGCCACGCAGGAACGCCTGACGGTCTGCCCGGCTGGGGTGCGCCTGCGCAAACCACCAGGAGTACTCCTGCATCGGGCTCAAACCCGCGGGCGCCTCTGCTACTCTCGCCTCCCGCTTGCAGGACTCCACAATCTCACGCGCCAGTGGCACGGGTGGATGGGAGATACCGGCCCCGACCATGAAGAAGAATGGCCGCTCGTGCTCGTGCACCTGGCAGGTCCTCCGAATCTCCCAGACGGCCTCAGCTAGATTCAGCTCCTTGGATCGGCTCATAAGTCCCCCAAATATACTCCTATTGTACGACCGCGGTTATCCGAATACTTGGTTCCTGAGAAAAAGAAGGGATCATTGGACTCCACCAGGCTGGCGGCGGACGCCGCCCGCTACGGCGGGCCTTGCAGAAGTACGTCGAGGACCCGCTCTCGGAGGCGCTGATCCAGGGGGCGCTGCCGCGGCCCGGCGAGCTCGAGGTCTTCCTGGGCGACGCCGGCATCTACTGGCGCGAGATTCGCGAAGGCGAAGAGGAAGAACTCGTCGGCGTCGGCGCCCAGCCGCTGTACAAGTTCTGAGCGCCGAACGCTTCACCCGCGGTCGGCCAGGTAATCGCTCGGGGGCACAACCAGGACGCCGCCCAGCCGCCGCCCGAAGTAGCGGCCGAAATGCTCCCTGTCCCCGGTGAGCAGGTGCGAGGCGCCGGCGCCGATGGCGCTGATGAGAATCGGGCGGTCCTTCACGGGCAGCTCGATGCCTGGCGGCAGCAGCTTGGGGGCCAGCTCGCCGACGATGCGAACCTTCGCCAGGAGCCTTTCCAGCCGGGCGCGCTGGGATTCTTCGGTCAGGTTGCGCCGGGCTTCTTCGGCCGCGTAGGCGGAGGTAAGCAGCTCCACACCCTTGAGCAGCCACAACCGGGCCAGCCCGGAGCCGGGACGGTACGCCGCCGAGAACAGAACGTTGGCGTCGAGGAAGATCCGGTCCACGCGCGGCAGCTCTCAGTCAAACGCCGGTCGGCTTGTGATGAGGGACGGCATCCGGGTCCAGGCCCATCTTCCTGACCGCTCGCCGGGCCGCGCGGTAGTCCTTGGCATCCACTGCGTTCGAGAGAAGAAACTGGGCCCTCCGCGCCGGAGTGTAGACTTCAACCGGCACGGCCACGGCGGGCCGGATCAGGATACCGTCCTCATGCTCCTCGGCGATGACGAGCGAGCCCTGCTCGATACCGAACCTGCGCCGCAGCGGGGACGGCACGACGATGGTGCCGCGTTTGCCCACTCTGCTGGTAGTGACGTGCATCGCTGCCTCTGCCCGATAATCCGACTATCGGGCACCTCTTCAGAATACCACAGCAGGCCCCTCGGCAGGCGAAACCGCCTGCCCCACCAAGCTTCACCGCCCCAGCCAACGAGGCAGCGCGGTGGTCATCGGCGGCACATAGGTGATCAGCAGGACCCCGGCCAGCAGCACCAGCAGCATGGGCACCACGGCACGGTAGACCTCCGGCAGCGGCTTGCCGAAGCGGTAGGAGGACAGGAACAGGTTCATTCCCACGGGCGGCGTCAGGTACCCCAGTTCGAGGTTCGCCAGGAAGATGATCCCCAGGTGGACCGGGTCGATGCCGAAGGCCTCGCCCATGGGCACGATCAGCGGCACCACCACCACGATGGCCGAGAAGATGTCCATCAGGCAGCCCACGATCAGCAGGAAGCCGTTCAACAGCAGCAGGAACACCCAGGGCGAGCGGATCGACGCGGTCACCCATTCCAGCGCGCGCATGGGCACCTGCGCATCCACCAGGTAGTTGGTGAAGCCCAGCGCCACGCCCAGGATCAGCAGCACCCCGCCCACCAGCAGCCCGCACTCCGCCATCACGCGGGGCACATCCCGCACGATCTTGAGATCGCGGTAGACCAGGGTCTCGACCACGAAAGCGTACAGGGCCGTCAGCGCCGCGGCCTCGACCGGCGTGGCGAAGCCACCGAACAGGCCGGCCAGCGCCACCACCGGCAGCAGCAGTTCCCACTTGGCGTTCCACAGGGCGCGCGCCGCTTCCCGGGCGTCGAAGCGGGCCCGCCCGGCTTCGAGCTTGGGGCCCTGCCGGACGCCCCACCAGGCGGTCATCGCCACCAGCAGAATGCCAGGCAGGATTCCGCCCAGGAACATCTGCTCGATGGTGATGCGGGCGATGATGGCATACAGGATCAGCGGCAGGCAGGGCGGAAACAGCAGACCGAGCGAGCCCGCGCCCGTCAGCAGCCCCAGCGCGGACCGCTCCGAGTAGCGCGCCGCCAGCAGGATCGGCATCAGCAGTCCGCCCAGCGCCAGAATCGTCACCCCGGAGGCGCCGGTGAAGGAGGTGAAGAAGGCGCACACCAGCGCCGTGACGATCGCGGGGCCGCCGCGGAACTGTCCCACCAGGGCCTGGAAAACGCGGATCAGCCGCCGCGAGGCGCCCCCCTCGGCCAGGAAGTATCCGGCCAGCGTGAACAGCGGAATGGTGGGCAGCGAAGGGTTGGTGACCAGGCGGTAGTGGTCCAGGGGGATCGAGGCCACCGGCTGCCCGGCGCCCCAGAACAGGATGAGGGCCGCGCCGCCCAGCGTCGTAAACACCGGGGCCCCGAAGACGGTGGCCACCAGCAGCGCCGCCAGCGCCGGCACCACCAGCCTCTCCGGCGGGAGCGGAGCCGCGATGCCCGCCCCCACCACCGCGCCGGCGATGGCCGCGGCCAGCGCGCGCCACTTCCACCGCTCGGAGGCGTGCCACAGCAGTCGCAGCGCGACCGCCGCGAAGCCCAGTGGCAACGCCAACTGCACCACCCAGATTGGAACCCCGTAAGCCAACAGGTTGCCGCCCAGGCGCTCGGCCCGCACGAACTGGACACTCGCCCCGCACAGGACGCCCGTGATGGCCGCGGCAAAGGCATGGGCGAACAGGCGGCCCCCCGCTTGCACCTTGCCCGGCGGCAGGATGGCCCCGGTCGAGAGCGCCAGCAGGCGATTCTCGCGCGCGGCGATGGCTCCGCCCAGCATTCCCACCACCAGGGTCAGATGCTGGACCACGGCGGTCACGCCGGAGATGCCGGTCGAAAGCGTCGCCCGCAGCGCGCTCTCGGCCAGCGGGAGCGTAACCATGGCGCCCAGGGCCAGCGAGATGGCCACATTTTCGGTCTGGGCCAGTAGGCTGCGCTTGGTCCCGTCGCTCATTTGGCGGGGTTGGCCCGGTGCTCGCGAAGCAGCCGCTGGACCTCGTCGAAGAGGTCCGCGGGCACCATGGCGCCGCGGATTTTGGGGTAGACCTGCTCGGCGAGTTTGCGCCACTCGGCTTCAAGCTGCGGGGTGACGGGCTGCACCTTGAGGCCGCGCTTCTTCATGGCCTCGACCGACTGCTCGGCTTCCGCCCGCCCCCGCCCCCGCATCTGCTCACCAGCCGTGCGGGCCGAGACCATCAACGCCTCGCGCGTGGCCGCAGGGATCGCCTCCCAGGTCTTTCTGGTGATGACCGTGGCGCCCACCAGCGGCGCCCAGTTCAGCTCGAGCATGTGGCGCGCCGGGCCGTAAATCTGCCCGGCCAGCGCGTAGAAGGGCGCCACCGAAGCGGCGGAAATCAGGCCCGTTTGCAGGCCCGGCAGGATATCGCTGCTGGACAGCGGCACGGGCAGGTAGCCCAGCGACTTCATCAGGTCCACCTGGTAGTTGTCTCCCGCCCAGACGAAGATCTTGAGCCGCTTCAAGTCGTCCGGGTGCACCACCGGCTCTTTCGAGAAGAACCGCACCCAGCCGGTGTCCCCCCAGAACAGAACCACGTAGCCCTTCCTGAGCAGGCGCGCTTCGAGGTCCGCCTGAAGGCGGTTGCGCACGAAGTCCACCTCCTCCAGGCTGCGGAACATCATGGGCAAGTAGCTGAGCGCGGTCACCGATTTGTCGATTTCCGAGAGGCCCATCACGCTCAGCACGGCGGCCTGCAACTGGCCGATGCCCATGCGGCGGACGATATCGGCCTCATCGCCCATCTGCGAGCCGGTGTAGATGATGACCGGCACGCCTCCGGGCGCTTTGCGCCATTCCTCCGCCATGCCCTGCAACAGGCGGTGATAGGAGGTGCCCGTGGGGAGCACCGTGGCCAGCTTCACCGCGGCGGGCTTCTGGGCGGGGCACAGAACCGCAATCGCGCACAGAACGCCAAGGATACGCCAAGAACGCTTCAACATTTCATTCCACAAACAGTTGCTCAATGCGGCCCAGCAGCCAGCGCGCGCGGCGCTGGGCGACGATGTTGGCCAAACGCCATTCGGCGCGCGCGTTCACGTCCACTTCGAGCGCGCGCTTGAGCAGCGCTTCGAACTCCTTCTTGTCCTGCCTGCTCACAGACACGGCCTCGGCCAGCGCCACCAGGGGCGAGGCCAGTTGGCCTTTCGAGAGCTCCAGCGCCCGCTCGAAGTGCTTGCGCGCGAGGGCCGCGGCGTCAGAGGCGGCGACACCCGGGCGGCTGGGCTCGTAGCTCACCAGGAAGGCATGGATGGCGCCGTGATCGAAGGCCTCGTCGAGCGCGAGCGCGCGGTCGATCAGCGCCTCGACCAGCGGTTGGTCCGCCACGGTCTCCGGGTCGTCCTTGGACAATGTGATGGCCGAGCCCCAGGCGGCGGCGGTCCAGTAGAGCAGCGGCACATCGGCCTTGGTGGCGCTCCGCGCGCCGGCCTTAGCGTCGCCGCGCAGCGCCTGCTCGAAACCCGGGCGGCGCACCGCGAGGCCGCGCAGGCCGTAGTCCCGCGCGCGCAGATAAAGCTTCCGCGCCCGGGCGCGCACCTGGGTGGCTTTGGCCAGATCCTGGTCTTCCAGTTCGTCGGCCCGCGGTTCCAGAAAGGCGTAGGCGTACTGCGTGAAGCCGCTGGCGGCGGCAAGCAGGAGGCCGCGGTGACGCGGGCTCTCCGCCAGCAGGCTTTCGATCAGCTTGAGCGCGAAGGGGAGCGCGTCGCCCACCAGCTCGGGGTCGTCATCCGAGGCGAAGGTCGTGCCACTGCCCGCGAGCGCATCGCCCAGCTTGTTTACGGCGAAGCGCCGGACGGAGCAGCCCACGGTGGTGGCGAGCAGGGCCGCCAGCAAGAACGCGCGCATGATCAGAACCAGGGACCATTATAGTAGGGTTCCTGGCGCCGACCGGCTTGGTCTAGTAGGGCCACGGGGGCGGTACGAACTTGTTGTCGAATCCTTTCTCTTCCGGGAAGAAGGAGGCGTCCGGCCGCACACCGGTGTTGAGCCAGCGCTCCATCGCCTCCAGGGTCGCGAGCAACTGCGCAGACGTAAAGGCGCAGTGTCCGACGCTCGTGACGTAAGTCTGAACCAGCCGGTCCTGGCAGCCCCACGCCTCCACCTGCGTGCGGTAGGCGCTTTCGAAGCCCACGTGGGCCAGGCTGTCCATCGTGGTGTGCATAGTCAGCACGGGCCGGCTCAGTTGACCCCTGAGGCCGCCAAACCGCTCCGTATAGGCGCGGGCCCACGGGGCGGCCATGATATTCGTGCGCGCGTTCATCTTCGCCAGCAGATCGTCCGCATTGATGCCCAGGCCGGCCAGGTAGGTCTTTTCCTCGGGCTTCAGCGTGTAGTGGTGGTCGAGGTTCTGGGCGACCGGTCCAGCGGCGGAATTCTCGGCCCCCGCCCGCCCCCACGTGGCGAAGACCAGATTCAGCAACCAGCCCGGGAAGCCCCACATCGGATCCGTTCCCCAGAAAGCCTCCGTGGGGAACCCAGTAACGAGCCGGACAAACTCCCACCTTCCGCGATTGCTGCCATCCGCTTTGGGCACTTGGGCAACCGAGAGCAGGTCTGTCTGTAAGTTGATGATCGCATTCGGGAGGAGCTGCTCCAGCGGTCCCCACTTGTCGGCCGGCCAGCCGAAGGCGACCGCATAGGCCAAGCCAAAGTCAAGCTTGAAATCCCAGTTCCTCGGCGAGCCGAGCACTGGAGCGCAGGTGACAATGGCCCCATCGAAGGACCGCGAAAACTCCTCGATCATCTTGAGAGCGTACAACCCGCCCCCGGAGGTGCCCCACAGGATCACCCGCGACGGCTCACCCACTCTGCCCCGAAAGTAGCTGGTCACCGCCAGGCTGTCCTGCGCGCCTTCCATGAAATCCGACGCAGCCAAGGCATACCCCCGCGACAGGAGCGTCTCTTCGAGCGCGGGCTGGGAGCCAGGCAGAACCGGAGGAACCACGACCGGTTCGGGAATCGGAGCCAGCTTGGTTCCCTGGAGGTACACCAGCAGCGTCCCGTTCCAGTTCCTGGGAACGCGGATCTTGAACTTGGTCCCGGCCAGTATCCCGACCTGGTCGAAGGGCAGGGCCTCTCGTAGCGCCTGAGCTTGGACGGCCGGCGGCGCGGCCGCCAGAAGTAGGACTACGGCGGACGCAAAACTCTTAAGCCTCATCTCAAACCTCCTTGACACCACGGCCAGTATGCGCCAGCTTCCCAGGTTTGCCAAGGGCGAGCGGCTTGATTTGGCATTGAAAGACTCTTAACGCCTAACCGCTTGGTTTTTCGAGTAGTTGGCCCCTTGTTAGGGGCACTCCCCAGGGGGTATCATGTTCCGTGGTGGGGCCCACGGTCATCCGGTTCGGCGACTACGAAGCCGACCTGCGCTCCGGCGAACTCCGCAAGCGCGGGACGCGGATCAGACTGCCCGGACAGTCCTTCGCCGTCCTGGCCTTGCTGCTGCAACACCCTGGCGAGTTGGTCACCCGTGAGGAGCTTCGGGCGCGGCTCTGGCCCAGTGATGTCTTCGTCGATTTCGAGAACAACCTTAACAGCGCCATCGCCCGGTTGCGGGAGGCCCTGGGCGACTCGGCCGAGAAGCCGCGCTTCATCGAGACCCTGCCCCGCCGGGGTTACCGCTTCGTTGGCCAGCTCGTGGGGCCGCCGTCGCCGCTGCTCCGGGTCAAGCTGGTGGTCCTGCCGATGGAGAACCTCAGCGGCGACCCCGCCCAGGAGTACTTCAGCGATGGCATGACCGAGGAGCTGATCACCCAGCTCGGGGGGCTGGCTCCGGAGCGGCTGGGGGTGATCGCACGCACCTCCGCGATGCACTACAAAGGCACCCGCAAGGACATTGCCAGGATCGGCCGCGAGTTGGGCGTGGATTACGTGGTCGAGGGCAGCGTCCGGCGCGCGGACGAACGGGTTCGTATCAGCGCGCAGTTGATTCGAGTCAACGATCAAACCCACCTGTGGGCGCGGAGCTACGACGGCGGGTTGGGCAACATCTTGAAGCTACAGTCGGAGGTGGCAGAGGCTATCACCCGGCAGATTGACGTTGCCGTGTCGCCTCGGCGCGCCGTGGCCGTCGTTCCCGAAGCCTATGACGCCTACATCAAGGGCCTGTACCACTTCGGCCACTTCAGCCCCGGGGGCCTGCACCGGGCTATCGGGTATTTCGAACTCGCCATCGAGAAGGATCCTCGGTACGCGCCACCCCACGCCAAGCTGGCTACGACGCATGCCTTAATGGGCTTCTTTGGCTATGTGCCGGCGGCTGAGGCGTTCCCTCAAGCCGAAAGGGCGGCGCTGGCTGCCTTGCAGGTGGACGACAAGCACCCGGACGCGCACCACGCTTTGGCGGACGCTCACTTTTTCCACCACTGGAACCTGGCAGAAGCCGAACGTGAATACCAACGGGCCGTCGAGCTGGCTCCGAATGACCCCTTTCAACGCTGGGGGTTGTCCATGTTTCTGGGTTCCATAAGACAGGACTACCGGAGGGCCATCGCCGAGGCGGAGCGGGCACGCGAACTGGATCCGCTTTCGGTTCTCCTCCGATCGTCTTTCGGGTACGTGCTCTTCTGGGCACGCCGCTACGATCGGGCCATCGCGGAGAGCCGGGGCGCGCTTGAGATGGATCCCAACTGCCTGCTGGCGTACTACGTTCTGGGTCTGGCCTTGCTGGCCAAGTCCGCTTTCGAGGACGCCATCGCGGTGTTCCTCGACGCGACGCATCGTTTCGGAGACACTTACTCCTTAGGCTGTCTGGGGATGGCGTACGGACTGGCGGGCCGGCAGGCGGAAGCGCGCGAGGCGCTGGCGCAGCTTGAGCGCAGGGCCACCTCGCAGGAAGTGTCACCGGTTTCCTTCGCCTGGGTGCATGTCGGTCTCGGCGACAACCAGTCCGCCCTCGATTGGCTCGACAAGGCGTTTGCGCAACACCATCCGTCGGCCCTCTGGCTCCGCTCCAGCCCGGCTTTCGACCCGCTTCGCTCCGAGCCGCGCTACCACCAATTGCTCGCCCGGCTGCCGCTGCTGCCACGGGCAGGCTCCCCTGGTGCGTAGCGGGACCCGCGCGAGGGCACCTCTGGGCTACGACCCGCGCTCCTCCAGTTCCCGCAGGCGCCGCTTCAGCTCCCCCAGTTCTCTGCGCATCGCGGGCAGGCGCGCCAGGTTGGCCAGTTGTTCGAGGTGCTCCTTGAGCGGCCGCGCCGGGATGCCCCACAACACGTGGCCCGCGCGCACGATCTTCGAGCTCAGGATGCCGCATTTCGAGCCCAGCACGGCGCGCGACTCGATGCGCGCCTTGTCCCCGATGCCCACCTGCCCGCCGATCACCGCGTAGTCCTCCACCACCACGCTGCCTGAGAATCCGGTCTGCGCCGCCACCACCACGTGCCGCCCGATGCGGCAGTTGTGCGCCACGTGCACCAGGTTGTCCAGCTTGGTGCCCTGGCCGATCCAGGTCACACCCAGCGCCGCCCGGTCCACCGTGCAGTTGGCGCCGATCTCCACGTCGTCCTCGATGATCACCCGGCCGATCTGCGGGAACTTCTGGTAACGCTCTCCCTCCAGCACGAAGCCGAAGCCGTCGGCGCCGATCACACAGCCGGAGTGCAGGACGACGCGGGCGCCGAGCTCGACCTCGTCGTAGACGCTCACGTTGGCGTGCAGGCAGGCCTCCGCGCCGATCGTGACGCGCCGGCCGATCACCGAGCCTGCCCCGATGCGCGCGCCCGCGCCGATGCGCGTCTCCTCGCCCACGACCACGTGAGGGCCGATGGAAACACCTGGGCCGAGCTCCGCGCCGGCAGCGACCACGGCCGTGGGATGAACGCCAGCGGCGGCCGCCGGAGGCGGATGGAGCCGGCCGATGGCGCGCGCGAACGCCAGGCGCGGGTCCGCCGCGCGGATCACAGTGCGCCCGCCCGGGTTGGGCAGGTCCGGAGGTACGATCAGGCAGCCCGCTGCGGAAGCTTCGAACTGACGCGCCGCCTTTTGGTTGCCGATGAAGCTCAGCTCTGCGGCGCCGGCTGCCTCCAGCGGCGCCGCCCCCACGATCTCCTTCGCGCCGTCGCCTTCGAAGGTGGCGCCCAGCCAGTGGGCCAGCTCGCGGACGCGCATGGGTCTCTCCTCACACTGCTTGTATCATACAAGCATATGGGATCTGGCCATGCGCGGTAGGTGGCTGCTGTTCGCAGGCGTGGTGATTCTGGTGGCTGTCGCGGCCGGAGCACTCTCGTGGTTGCGCCGCAGCCCGCCGGTCGCCGCCCCACCTCCGTCCTCGGCCCTCCCGCCTGCGCCGCTGGCCGCCTCGGAAATCAGCCTGCCGTGCAGGATCCGCGCCCAGCACATCATCCCCGTTGGTGCGCCGGTGGAAGGCACCATCGAGTTCCTCGGGCCCGGGCCGGGTGACGACGTCTACGAGGGAGAGGTGCTGGGGCGCATCAGGAACGTGGGCCTGGAGGCCGCCCAGCAGTTGGCCCAGGCCCAGGTCGAACGCGCGCAGGCCCGCGTGGACTCCCTGAACAGCAATTACATCGCCGCGCGCCTGGAGGCCTCCCGCGCCCGCTCCGATGCCAGCCGCGTCCAGAGCGATTCCGATCGTGCCGAGAAGGTCTACCTGCGCCAGCAACTGCTTTACAGGGAGGGCGCCACCCCGCGCCTGGTCTTCGAAAAGGCGCAACAAGAACTCAAGTTGGCCCGCGAGCAGTTCCAGGTCCTCGACGAGCTGGCCCGCCAGACCGAACAGCGCGTGGATGCCCTGCGCAAGGAGCTCGAAAACGCCCGGCGGCTGCTCGAGGAGCAGAACCGCGAGATGGACGAGGCCAAGGAGAACGTCGCCGCCGCTGAAATCCATTCGCCCGTGGACGGGATCATGGTGGCCCGCACCAGGCAAGCCGGCGACGAAGTCACCCGCGAGGTCAAGGACCTCTTCCACCTCGCCATCGAGCTGACCTCGCTGGAGGCTGTCGCCGAGCCCGAGCCGCACATCCTCGAACGCATTCGCAGCGGTCAGGAGGCCGTCGTGGTCCTCGCCGAGCTGGCCGGTCAGGGGATTGCCGGCCGCGTCCGCCACGTGAAGGGCAGCGAGGTCATCGTCGAGTTCCTGAGCCCCAACCCGGCCATCCGCCCGGGCCTTTCCGCCCAGGTCCGAATCAAGTTAAGATGACAGTGCCCGTATCCGACAACCCGTTTTCGGAAGGACGCCATGCAATTCCTTGTCAACAGCCTGCTTGAGCTGATTACGCAGACCTCGACCAATCTTCCCCCGGACGTCCGCGCCGCCATGGCGGAAGCCATGGGGAAAGAGACGCCCGGCACCCAGGCCGCCCAGGCCTTTCAGATCATCGCCGGCAACGTAGACTCGGCCTATCAGGACGTGGGTCCCGTCTGCCAGGACACCGGGATGCCCACGTTCCTCATCCGCGCCCCGGCCGGAGTGAATCAACTGGAGATCCGCCAGGCCGCCTGCCAGGCCATCGCCGAGGCCACGCGCCTGGGCCGGCTTCGCCCGAACTCCGTGGATTCGCTCACCGGCAAGAACACCGGCAACAACCTGGGAGAAGGGACCCCCATCTTCCACTTCAGCCAGTGGGAGGAGAGCGAGATTGAGGTGCGGCTCATCCTCAAGGGCGGCGGCTGCGAGAACATGAACGCGCAGTACTCGCTGCCCTGCGAACTGGCCCACCTCGGCCGCGCCGACCGCAACCTGGAGGGCGTGCGCCAGTGCATTCTGCATGCGGTCTGGCAAGCGCAGGGGCAGGGCTGCGCGCCGGGCGCGCTGGGCGTGTGCATCGGCAGCGACCGCGCGCACGGCTACGAGCTGGCCAAAGAGCAGTTGCTCCGCCCGCTCGACGACCTCAACCCCCATCCTGAGCTGGCCGCGCTGGAGGCGCGCATCATGGAGGAAGCCAACCGCCTGGGCGTCGGCCCGATGGGCTTCGGCGGCCAGGTCTCGCTGATCGGCTGCAAGATCACCGCAGCCAATCGCCTGCCGGCATGCTTCTTCGTCTCGGTGGCCTACGATTGCTGGGCCTTCCGGCGCCTGGGCGTACGCCTGGAGCGCGGGAGCGGCGCCATCACGCGTTGGCTGTACCGGGATCCGGACCGCCCCGTCGAGCGCCTGGCCAAGGAGGAGGGTTTCCCTCTGACGGGCCGCGAGATCGTATTGAGGACGCCGCTGACGGAGGAAGCGGTGCGGGCCCTGAAAGTCGGCGATGTGGTGCTCATCAACGGCGAGATACACACCGGGCGCGACATGGTCCACAGCCACCTGATGAAGAACCCGCCGCCGGTGGACCTGAACGGCGCCATCCTCTACCATTGCGGCCCGGTGATGCTGAAGCAGGGCGAAGAGTGGATCACCAAGGCCGCCGGACCGACCACCAGCAGCCGCGAAGAGCCGTACCAGGGCGAAGTGATCCGCCGCTGGGGGCTGCGCGGCGTGATCGGCAAGGGCGGGATGGGCGCCCGGACCTCCGCGGCCCTGAAGCAGTACGGCGCCGTGTACCTGCACGCCATCGGCGGCGCGGCGCAATTCTATGCCCAGGCCACCCAGAAGGTGCTGGGCGTGCACCTGCTGGCCGAGTTCGGCGTCCCCGAGGCCATGTGGCACCTGCGGGTGCGCGACTTCTACGCCATCGTCACCATGGATGCGCACGGCGCCAGCTTGCACGCCGAGGTCGAGCAAGCCACCGGCGAGCGGTTGGCCGGGCTAGCTGCGGGGTGATTGCCGCCCCCAATCCTGCTAAGATGGTGGTGTTGGCCAGGTAGCTCAGATGGTAGAGCGCGGCCCTGAAAAGGCCGGCGTCGGCGGTTCGATTCCGTCCCTGGCCACCAC
>CAZIRH010000074.1:0-14253 GCA_964541065.1 uncultured Solibacteraceae bacterium | reverse complement strand
GCGTTGCGAGCGGCGGGCAGTGGCAGACCAGCACCAGCGGGTTCAGCTCGGCGAACGCCGCCAGGCGTCGCGACAGTTCCTCTTCGGTATACTCGCCCGGGGTGTCGAAGGGAGTCGGGTTCGAATAGCCCAGGCCGGCGATGTGGTAGCCCTCCACCTGGAAGTGCTGCCCGTGAAAGAAGTGCAAGCCGTACTTGCGGGCCAGGGCGGAGATGACGTCCGCGGACTCGTGGTTGCCCGGCAGGTAGTACAGGCGCTCGGCGCGCCGGCTCAAAATGCGCCCGCAAGCGTCCAGGTCCCGGCTCCAGGTCACCAGGTCGCCCGCGGCGAAGTAGTAGTCGGCCTCGACCTCCATCAGCCGCTTCAGCGCCGCCCAATCGTTGTGAATATCGGAGAAGACCAGCAGCTTCATCGCGGGGTAAGGAATCAGTCTATCAGCCCGTGGCGCACGGCGAAGCGCACCAGCTCGCCCACGCTGTGCAGGTTGAGCTTCTCCATGATGCGGCCCCGGTGCGCGTCCACGGTGTAGACGCTGAGCTTGAGGGCGGTGGCGATCTCCTTGTTGGTCTTGCCCTCGGCGATCATTTGCAGAACCTCGCGTTCCCGGCTGCTCAGCAGGTCCAGCGGATCGGTGACGTGCCGGCGGTAGTCGCTGAGCACGGCGTCGGAGACGGCCGGGCTGAGGTAGCCCTCGCCGGTGGCCACGGCGCGCACGGCCGACAACAGGTCGCGGTCGAAGGCGTCCTTCAACAGGTACCCGCGCGCCCCCGCCCGCAGGATCTCCCGCACGTAGACCGAGTCCTTGTACATGCTCAGCGCCAGCACCCGGGTGTGCGGCGAGGTGGCGGCCAGGCGGCGCGTGGCCTCGATCCCGTTCAGATCGGGCATGGCCACGTCCATGATCACCACGTCGGGTTGCAGCTTCTCGGCCAGCTCGACCGCCTCGCGCCCGTTGTCCGCCTCGCCTACGATCTCCAGGTCCGGCTGCGCCGCCAGGATCATCTTGAAGCCCTGGCGCACCATCACATGATCATCAGCCAGCAGGATGCGGATCTTCTTCATCTCGCGTACCCCGAGCCGGCACGCGGGCCTCGATGGTCAAGCCCGCGCCTTCGGCCGAACGGATGGCCAGCTCGCCCCCGGCACTGCGCGCCCGCGCCCGCATGCCGATCAGTCCCATGCCCAGGCGCCCGGCATCGCCGCCGCCGGCCAGCCCGCGCCCGTTGTCATGGATGCTCAGCTTGATGTGCTCGTCCTCCGGGCGGAGCCGGATTTCCACCTCGGTGGCCCCGGAGTGCCGGGCGATGTTGGTGAGGGCCTCCTGGCAGATGCGGAACAGGTGGGTCTCGGTCTCGTCGGGCAGGCGGCCGGTGAATTCCGACCTGTAGTCCACCTCGATCCGGGTGCGCGTGGTGAATCCCTCGGCCAGCCAGCGCAGGGCGGCGTCCAGCCCAAAATCGTCCAGTATGGTGGGGTGCAGCAGGTGGGAGAGCTCTCGCACGTTCTGGATGGCGCCGTCCAGCAGGCGCACGCAGTCGTCCAGCCCACGGCCGTCGCCTGCCCGTTCGGCTTTGACCGAGAGGAGGTTGGCTTTCAGCGCAGTCAGCGACTGGCCCAGCTCGTCGTGCAGCTCGTGGGAGAAACGGCGGGCCGCGGTCTCCTGGCTTTCCAGCAGGTGCCAGGAAACCCGGCTGAGCTCGCTGGTCTGCCACTCCATTCTGCGCAGCAGCCGGATGGTCAAGCGCACGGTCAGCACCGCGCACGCCAGTGCCAGCAGCAGCAGCGCCCCCAACAGGATGACCGAGTGCCGCATCAGTTCGCCCGAGCGCCCGTCGATCTCCTGCCGGGCCGCGGCGGCGTTCTGGCGGCTGGCGGCGACCAGCCGGCCGGCGATGGCCAGCATCTCCTCGTGCCGCCGGAACAGGTCGCGGGAGAGTAGCGTGGTGGGGTTTTCCAGGGCCAGCAGGCGGCGCGCCTCGGCGGAGAAGGCGGCCGCGGCCCGGTGCAACTCCTTCCAGAGCGGCTCTTCGGGGGTGTCCTTCAGCCAATCCCCGATCTCGATCAGCCGCTTGTCGCTCGTGTCCAGCTCCGAGAAGATCTTCTCCCGGTCCACGTACTCCGGGTCGCGCGACAGCTTGTAGAAGACCGCGTTCAGCGCCGCCTGCCCGCGCTGGATGTCGTCCACCAGGCCCGCCGTGACCTGCTCCTCTTCCACCAGTTCCCCCACGTTCTGCTTGATGGAACGGATGTTCTGGACGCTGACGAAGCCTGCCGCCAGCAGCAGCAAGGTAACCAGCATGAAGCCCGCGATCAGCACGCGGAAGATGGTCGTCTCGGTGATCTGGTGCGTCGGGGCACGCCCATCTGCTTTGGCCGGAGGCACTTCCACTACTTCAGTGTAAGGGAGTCCGCGCCGCCCGGGTCCCGTATCCCCTCATTTGGCCCCCCGGCCTAGCCCGCAGGGGCTATCGCCAGTCGCCCGCCGGGGAGCTCATCCTGGAAAGGTGGCGGCACATCCGCCGCCCAGGAGGATTTCCGGATGAAGACGTTCGCGGTTGCACTGCTAGCCATGGCCATCGCTCTGCCCGCCTTCGTGGTGGCGCAGGAGAAGCCCAAGGAAGAGCCCAAGAAGGAAGAGAAGAAGAAGAAGACACCGAAGAAGAAGAAGGGCGAGAAGAAGGAAGAGGTCAAACCGCCCGCCTCCTACTAACCGAGACTTGGGGCAGGCTGGCGGGACTTGTCGCGGCCTGCCCTTATTCCCGCTGCCCGCCCAGCTCCGCCAGGATGGCTTCCGCGATGCGGGCGGCGTGCGCCTCAACACGGGGCAGATCCGGGCCCTCGACCATGACCCGGGCCAGCGGCTCGGTCCCCGAGTAGCGCACCAGGACTCTCCCGCCGCTGCCGAAGTCCGCTTCCGCCGCGCGGATAGCCTCGCCCACGGCCGGAAGATGCTCCAGAGGCTTCTTCTCTGTGACCCGCACATTGAGCAGCCGCTGGGGGTAGGTCCGCAGCCCATCTGTCAGCTCATCCAGCCCCAGGCCGGTGTCGCGCATGATCTCCAGCACCCGCAGCGCGGTCAGCAGGCCGTCCCCGGTGGTCGAGTAGTCGCGGAAGATCACGTGCCCGGATTGCTCCCCTCCCAGCGCCGCCCCGGTGCGCAGCATTCCTTCCGACACGTACCGGTCGCCGACCGGGGTCCGCAGCAGCCGGATGCCGTGGGCCTCCAGGGCGAGCTCCAGGCCCAGGTTGGACATCACCGTGGCCACCACCACCGGTTCTCCGCCCGTTGAGCCCAGCCGGCCCTTGTCCAACAGCCACCGCGCGGCGGCCAGCAGCACCCCGTCGCCGTCCACGATTCTCCCGGTGCGGGACACGAAGATGGCCCGGTCGGCGTCGCCATCGAAGGCCACCCCCAGGTCCGCGCGCCAGGCCAGGACCTGTTCCCGCAACAAGTCAGGGTGCAGGGCGCCGCAGCCCAGGTTGATGTTACGCCCGTCGGGGACGTTGCACACTGCCCGCACTCGCACCCCCAGCCGCTCAAACACCCGGGGCGCCAACTGTGAGGCCGCACCATGCCCGCAGTCCGCCACCAGGCTCAGCCCGTCCAGCGGGCCCGACAGCGTCGATACCAGGTAGTCCAGGTATTGCTCCGCCAGGGCGCTCTCCGTCCGCACCGGGTGCGCCGCCGGCTCCAGGCCCCCCTCGAGTGCGGCGAAGATCCGCTCTTCGATCTGGCGTTCTTGTCGGTCGTCCAGCTTGTACCCGGAATGACCGAAGACTTTGATGCCGTTGTCCTGGTAAGGGTTGTGGGAAGCCGAGATCATCACGCCGGCCACGAAGGGGCCCGTGCGGGTCAGGTAGGCGATGCCCGGCGTGGTGATGATCCCGGCGAAGCGGACCCTGACGCCCTGTCGGGCCAAGCCTCCCGAAACCTGCCCGGCCAGGGCCGGTCCGGACTCCCGCGTGTCGATCCCCAGGACCACCTCGGGCGTGGCGGCCAGCCCCGCCGCCACCTCCCCCAGGGCTAGCCCGAAGGCAAACACCGTGGGTGGGTCAAGCGGGAACTCACCCGCCACTCCCCGGATTCCGTCGGTCCCGAATAGTCGCTTGGACATGTCCGCTGGGGGCGCCGGGGTCACCGCGCTGGGGCCCCTGCCGGGTCGAGGATCACTTTCACCCGCACCAGCGGAGGCGTGGCAAAGCGGACCTGCGGCTCGCGCACGAACGCATTGACCCGAAACTCGCTTTCCCCAGGCTTCGCCGCCAGCTCGATGGGGTCGGTTTCGGCGAAGTCCACCTGTCGCACCCGGCTTTGCGGGCCCAGGATGGTCAGCTTGTCCGGGTGGACCTCATAGCGCCGCATATGGTAACCGTGGGGCGCGGGGCCGGAGAATCTCACGCGAACCGGCACCTCGCTGGAGGCGCGGCGCTCAAACTCCACCCGGAGCTGTCCCGGCACGGCCCGGATCAGCCGCACGCCCAGGGGCAGCCTCGCGGTGTCACCGTCGAGGGTGAAGGTCCGCTGGCCCGGCCCGGCCACGTGGCTCAGATCCAGCACCACGGTCAGGCCGGACAGGTCGAAGGCGTCCAGCCTGTTGGCGGCGCCCTGCACGTGCAGTTGCACACGTTCCGGCAGGCTGGAAACGATCTCCAGATCGGCCGGGATGTGCTGGTATTCCACCGGCACCGCCACCGAGGTGGCCACCTCGGGCGCCGAGGCGAAGGTGAGCCAGAGCAGCACCGCCAGCGCCAGCGACAGGAGCTTCCAGCCGGAATTCTCGAGTAGCGCGCGGACCATCAAGGCCTCGCCTTCTTGCCCTTGGCCACCATGTCAGGGTGCGGCCCGGCCGCATCCAGCGCCGGGGGCCGCCCGCGCCGCCCCCTGCGCCCGAAGTGCTTGCTGAGCCGCTCCTCGATACGGCTCAGCGTGACCTCGGTCTCGATCTCCCCATAGGCGGCCACCGACATCCGCCCGGTCTCCTCCGACACCACCAGCGCCATGCAATCGGCTTCCTCCGTGATGCCGATGGCCGCCCGATGGCGGGTGCCCAGCTTGCGCGCCACCAGTGGATTCATGGTCAGCGGCAGGAAGCAGGCCGCGGCGCGCACGCGGTCACCCTGGATGATCACGGCGCCGTCGTGCAGGGCGCCCCCGGGCCGGAAGATCGACAGCAGCAGATCCCGCGAGATGCGCGCGTCCAGCACCAGCCCGCTTTCGATGAAGGTCCGCAAGCCGGTGTCCCGCTCCAGCACGATCAGCGCCCCGGTGCGGTCCTGCGCCAGTCGGCCCAGTGCCAGCAGGATGTCGTCGATGGACTCGCGGCGCTGCAACTCTCCGCCCAGGCCCAGCCAGCGCCGGCGGCCGATCCGCGCCAGGGTGCGGCGGATCTCGGACTGAAACAACACGATCAGAGCGATGGCGGTGTAGGGCACCACCGTGGCCAGAATCGAGCGCAGCAGTTCCAGCCCCGCCCAGACCGCCACCAGGTAGATCGCCAGCAGCATGGCGATCCCGGCGAGCACATGGGCCGCGCGGGTGCGTCGCACCACCTGGATGAGCTGGTAGATGAGAAAGGCCACAATGAGGATGTCGATGACCCCAGTGACGGTCAGCTTGGGCGGCGACGACATGAACGGCGGTACGGGGATCTGCATGCCTCGCCCCGCGCCGGGCGGAAAATTTTATTATCGCAGGGAATGGCACCTGCCGTGCCGCAAGTGCCGTGCACCTTCGGCCGGGCGTACGCTCCCCGGCCTGCCCGCCGACTGTGCTACGATCCACTCTTTGGCCCCCCAATTCCTGCCGGCCGATGGGTCGGCCGCCATAAGGGAGTGTCAGCGTGAAGGTCTACGAGGGCAAAGACATACGGAATGTCGGTTTGATCGGGCACGGTAACAGCGGCAAGACCTCGCTGGCCGCCACCCTGCTGTACACTGCCGGCGCCACCAGCCGGCTCACCCGCGTCGATGAGGGCAACACCGTGACGGACTCCGACGACGAGGAGATCCAGCGCCAGGTCACTATCTCGACCGGCCTCGCCTTCCTGGAGTGGAAGAAGTGCAAGCTCAACCTGCTGGATACCCCTGGCTTCAACATCTTCATCAATGACACCCAGGCTTCGTTGGTGGCGGCCGACGCGGCCCTGGTGCTGGTGGACGGTGTGGCGGGGGTGGAGGTGCAGACCGAGAAGGTCTGGCGGTTCGCCGACGAGTACGAGCTGCCCCGCGCCATCATCATCAACAAGCTGGACCGCGAGCGGTCCAGCTTCGAGCGGGCCCTGGAGAGCATCCACGCCAACTTCGGGCGCGCCGCCATTCCCATCCAGTTACCTCTGGGGGCGGAGCGCGAGTTTCGGGGCGTCATCGACCTGGTCCGAATGAAGGGCTTCACTTATAGCTCTGAGGGAGATGGCAAAGGCGCCCCTGGGGAGATCCCCGCGGACCTCGCGGAGACCGCCCAGAAGGCTCATGACGCCCTGGTGGAAATGATCGCGGAGGGCAACGACCAGTTGCTCGAGGAGTTCTTCGATCAAGGCACCCTGGCGCCCGAGCACTTGTGGGAAGGCTTGCGACAGGCGGTCCGGGAGCGCCGGGTTTTTCCGGTCTTGTGTGCCGCCGCCACCCTGGGCATCTGCGCCGATCTGATACTGGATTTCACCGTCGAGCATTTCCCGGCTCCCGTGGAGCGCGCCTCCATCCCGCTCGAGGAACCCGAGGCCGGCCAGCGCCGCCCGGTCTCCGAGTCTCAGCCGGCTTCCGCATTTGTTTTCAAGACCATGGCGGATCCCTTCGCCGGCCGCGTTTCATACTACAAGGTGTATTCCGGGGTGCTCAAAAACGACGCCAACCTCCAGAACCACCGCACGGCTTACGTGGAGAGGCTGGCGCACATCGGTTGCCTGATGGGCAAGACCCTGCAACCGGTGACCGAGCTTCACGCCGGCGACATCGGGGCCGTGGCCAAGCTGAAGGAGACCCTCACTGGGGACACGCTGCACGAGAAGGGCGTGGCGGTGGCCTACCAGCGCGTCAAGCTGCCCGAGCCCTCGATCGCCTACGCCATCGAGGCCAAGTCCCGCCAGGACGAGGACCGCATGAGCGACGCCGTGCAGAGGATTCTCGAGGAGGACCAGTCGCTGCGCTTCTACCGCGATCCCCAGACCAAGGAGTTCCTGCTGGCGGGCAGCGGCCAGCAGCACGTCGAGGTGGTGGTCAGCCGGCTGAGGCGGCGCTACGGAGTGGATGTCAGCCTGAAGGCCCCCAAGATCCCCTACCGCGAGACGGTCCGGGGCAGCGCCGATGTCCAGGGCCGCCACAAGAAGCAAACCGGGGGCCGGGGCCAGTTCGGCGATTGCCGCATCCGCGTCGAGCCCATGCCGCGGGGCGCCAAGTTCGAGTTTGTCAACGACATCTTCGGCGGGTCAATCCCCAGAAACTACATTCCCGCCGTCGAGAAGGGCATCGTCGAGGCCGCCGAAGCGGGCTACCTGGCCGGCTACCCGATGGTCGATTTCAGGGTGACGCTCTACGACGGTTCCTACCACGAGGTGGACTCCTCGGAGCTTTCCTTCAAGCTGGCAGGCCGTAAGGCCTTCAAGGCCGCCATGCAGCACGCCAAGCCGGCGCTGCTCGAGCCCATCATGAACGTCGAGGTCCAGGCGCCGGTGGAATACGCCGGCGACTTGATGGGGGACTTGAACGGCCGGCGGGGGCGCATCTCCGGCATGGACACGCGGGGCGGCACCCAGGTGGTTCGCGCCCAGGTACCCATGGCCGAGATGCTCAACTACCAGAACGACCTGATCTCGATGACCCAGGGCCGCGCCTCCTTCACCATGGAGTTCAGCCACTACGACTTCGTTCCTCAGGCCTTGGCCGACAAGATCATCGCCGCCGCCAAAGCCGCCAAGGCAGGCGAGGAAGAAGAGGAGGAGTAGGGGCCGGGCCTACCCCCGCCCCGGGGCCGTGGCCCCCGGTGCGGTGGCGGCTTGACCTTTTGATTCCATTTGGTCTAGAGTCTTAGTTTCGATGTAGGAATACTGGATGACGTACCCTTCACGCCAGGGGACGAATGAGCCGTCTTAGCAGACTCCCATCCCCGATCTGGCTCCTGGCCCTGGCTGGCGGGCTGCTGGGGTGCCTGCCGGGCAGGCCCCCGGCGCTTCGAACCTTCCTCCTCCCGCCGGCTCCCAAGCCCCCCGAACCACGCTTGGTCACTCTGGAGCCCCCCCGCCTGGAACCGCATGTCGAGTTCAGGAGCCTGCCCATGCCGCTGGACGGCGCGGCCGAGGTCTTCCCGCCAGCCGAGCGCGTCGAGGCTCTCATCCGGGAAGCCGAGAGCCATTTCCAGGCCGGCCGCAGGCACTACCAGCAGGGTGAAGTCGAGGCTGCGCGGACGGAGTTTGACCGCGCGGTGGACGTGCTGCTGGCCGTTCCCGAGCGGGCCCCGGACCGCGCCCGGGCCGAGCGCCAACTCGAGGAGCTGGTGGAGGCGATCCACCGCATGGACCTGGCCGGGCTCGGCGCCGGAGACGCGGCTTCCGAGCCCGTCTTCCAGAAGGCCCCCCTGGAGGAGATCCCCCAGTTGACCTTCCGGGTGGACCCGGCCCTGAAGCACAAGGTACTCGAAGAGGTGCGGGCCACGGCCTCCCAGCTCCCGCTGGTGGTCAACGATGCGGTGCTCTCCTACATCCAGTACTTTTCCTCCGAGCGCGGCCGCAAGATCGTGTCGAATGGGCTGAGGCGGGCCGGCCGCTACCGCCCGCTCATTCGGCGCATCCTCGACGAGGAGGGTTTGCCCCCGGAGCTGATCCACCTGGCGCAGGCCGAGTCGGGCTTCCAGCCGCGGGCGGTTTCCCGCAAACGGGCCACCGGGATGTGGCAGTTCGTGCGCACCCGCGGGCACGAGTACGGCCTGACGCAATCCCCCTACGCCGACGACCGCCTGGATCCGGAGAAGGCCACCCGCGCAGCGGCCCGCCACCTCCGCGATCTATATGACCGCTTCGGCAACTGGTTCCTGGCCATGGCCGCTTACAACGCCGGCCCGGGGTTGGTGGAGCGGGCGGTGGAGCGCACCGGTTACGCCGACTTCTGGGAGTTGCGCCGCCGCAATGTCCTGCCAAAGGAGACCGCCAACTACGTGCCCATCGTCCTGGCCATGACCATCGTGAGCAAGAACGCGCGGGAATACGGATTGGAGGACATCGGGGCGGACCCCGCCGTGGAATACGACACGCTTGAGATGGCCGCGGCCACCCATCTGCCCCTCATCTCCGACCTGGCCGAGCGTACCGTCTCCGAGGTGCGCGAGCTGAACCCGGCCCTGTTGAAGAGCGTCGCCCCGCCGGGTCATGCGTTGCGCCTCCCCAAGGGCACCGGCGCATCCGTCAGCGCCGCTTTGGAGAAAGTGCCCCTGGAGAAGCGCGGTTCCTGGCGGGTGCACCGGTTGGGCGAAGGAGAGACGTTGGGCGTGGTGGCCCAGCGCTACCACACCACGCAGAGTTCCATCCGGACAGCCAACCGGTTCCTGGACGGAAGCCCCGAGCCGGGTGATTTCGTGCTCATCCCGGCGGCCGCGCCACAGGCCAGAGGCGCAACCCAGCGCTCCGTGAAGCGTCCTGCCAGCCGGACCGCCGCGGGCCAGGCGCTGGTGGCGCACCGCAGCTCCAGGTGACGCGTTCGCGCAACGATTTTTTTGGCCTTCGCTCTTGCCTTCTCGTCAAAACGAGTTATGCTAGGGTTTGACTAAGACCGCACAGGAGGCTTGAAAAATGTCCGATGGCTTCTTGCTTGCTCGTCTCGAAGATGAGCGGGATGATTTCGAGTTCAACGAGGAGCACGTAGAACTGGAGTCCGAGCTGGAGGAGTACGGCGCCGATCAGGAAGAGGAGGAAGCGGCCGCTGTCGCGCCTGTGGCGCCTGTCGCCGCTCCGACCCCGCCTGCCGCGCCGCCCAAGCCGGCGGCTGCTCCCAAGAAAAAAGAGGCGCTCCCGGCCAAGAAGGTGGCCGCCAAAGCCGTAGCCAGGAAGGCCGTCGCCGAGAAGGTCGCGGTCAAGGCCGCGCCCGAGAAGGTCGCGGTCAAGGCCGCGCCCAAGCAGGTCGCGGTCAAGGCCGCGCCCAAGCAGGCCGCGGTCAAGGCTGCGCCTAAGAAAGCCGCGGTCAAGGCTGCGCCTAAGAAGACCGCGATCAAGGCTGCGCCTAAGAAGGCGGCCAAGAAAGCGCCCGCCAAGAAGGCCGCGGTCAAGGCTGCGCCTAAGAAGGCGGCCAAGAAGGCGCCCGCCAAGAAGAAGCCGGCCAAGAAGAAGCCCGCCAGGAAGAAGTAAGCGAGCTCTGGCGGAACTCCCTCAGGCTTCCAGCAGCCGGCGGCACCGCTGATATAGTTCTAGCAGTGCGTCTGCGTATTCCTCCGGCGTGCGGCTGCCTTTGCCCGTGTAGCCGGCGGCGGATGCCGCCTTGCCGTATCCGGTCGTGAGCGCGACGAATTTCATCAGTTCCAGCGCGATCTCCTCCTTGGTGCGCGCTGCCGGACGGACATGATCGTTCTGCTCTGTGGCCATCCGCGAACACCTCCCCGATTTGTGATAAAAGTCTAGGGTACTTCATCGCGATGCCCATTCAGGCCCGAGCCTGCCTGCGCAAGATGCGCGGCGGCGCCCAATCCCACCTGATCCAGGCCGAAGATGGGAATTTCTACGTAGTGAAGTTTCAGAACAACCCCCAGCATCGCCGCATCCTGATCAACGAATGGCTGGCAGCGCAGTTTCTCGACTACCTGCGGATCCAGGCCCCGGAGACGCAGGTCATCCACCTCTCCCAGGCGTTCTTGGAAGCCAACCCGGAGGTCGGCATCCAGTTGGGCTCGCAGAAGATGCGGGTGACGCCCGGCTGGCACTTCGGCTCGCGCTATCCGGGTGATCCCAACCAGGTCGCGGTCTACGACTTCCTCCCGGACTCCCTGCTGCGGCAGGTGGTCAACTTGCCCGAGTTCCTGGGCATGCTGGTGTTCGACAAGTGGACGGGCAATGCCGACGGTCGTCAAGCCGTCTTCCTGCGCGCCCGCTTCAGCCCGTGGTCACCGGGCGCGGACGCTCCTCCCATCGTCCAGGGTTTTGTGGCCTTCATGATCGACCACGGATTCGCCTTCAACGGACCTTTCTGGGACTTCCCGGACGCCCCTCTGCATGGGCTCTACCACCGGGCGCTGGTCTACGAGCAGGTGCGGGGGTGGGACGATTTCCAGCCCTGGCTGGACCAGATCGAGCACTTCCCGGAGGAGGTTGTCGATCAGGCCTACAGCAAAGTGCCGCTGGAGTGGCTGGACGGGGAAGACCGGGCCTTGGAGGCCCTCCTCGAGCAAGTGCTGGCGCGGCGTCGCCGGGTGCGCGACCTGATCTCCGCCTGCCGGCACGTGCGTCCGGCGTTGTTCCCCAATTGGGGTCAGTGTTCCCAGCGCTCTGTGAGCGCTGGTGAGCGAAGGTGATTCCCCGCCCACCCTGTCCGTCAACCTGCTGATAACACCGGGGATGGCCACAGCCCGCCGAGGTGACTGGGCCGCGGTTTCGCCTCCCTCGGTAGTCCCTGGCCCCATGATGGGCATGTATGGCTCACCTGTGGGTCAGAGAAGAGACGGCCGGGCCGTGGGCGGTGTTGCCGCTGGAGGCGGACATCATCGACCTGCGCCAGAACCCGCCGCGCCCCGTCGCCGCCGGCGAGGTGGCCGGGGACTCGGCGGTGGCGCTCATCCGCCGCGGGCCCGCCAGTTGGGCCGTCATGGCCGCGCCCGACGCCGAGGTGGCCGTCAATGGCTGGCCGCTGGCGACCGGGCTCCACGCCGCTCGTGACCGCGACGAACTGCGCGTCGGCGGCGCCGGCCCGGTCTACTTCTCGACCGAGACGTTGGCCATCGTGGCGCCCTTCCCCGGAGCGGAGCGCCCGATCTACTGCCCGCGCTGCAAGCAGGAAATCCGCCCCGGCACGAGCGCGGTGAAGTGCCCGCAGTGCGGCGCCTGGCACCACCAGACCGAGGATCTGCCTTGCTGGACGTACGGCCCCCATTGCGCGCTGTGCGACCGCAAGACCGACTTGAGCACGGGCTTCCAGTGGACGCCCGAGGAGCTGTGACCATGACCGGCCGGAGTGTGACCGTGATCGGCGCGGGCGGAAACATCGGCTCGCACCTGGCGCCCCACCTGGCGCGGATGCCCGGCGTGGCGCGGGTGACCCTGGTGGATCGCGACGCCTACGAACCCAAGAACCTGGCCGGGCAGGACATCGAGCGCGGCGATGTGAACCGGCCCAAGGCGCTGGTGCAGGCCCGCCGCGTGCGGCGCATCAACCCCGCGCTGGGCGTGGATGCCATCGCCGCCGCGGTCGAGCACGTGCCGCTGGGGCGGCTCGGTGCCGACGTGATCCTGGCTTGCCTGGATTCGCGCCTGGCCCGCCAGTATGTCATCGAGGCGGCCTGGCGCCCGGGGGCGCCCTGGATCGACGCGGGCGTGCGCGCCGACGGCCTGCTGGCCCGCGTGAACGTCTACCGCCCCGGCGAGCCCGAGGGCGCGTGCCTCGAATGCGCCTGGTCGGATGCCGACTACGCGGCCATCGAGCAGGCCTACCCCTGCCAGCCCGGAAGAGCCACGCCGGCGCCCACGGATGCGCCCTCCGCCCTGGGCGCGCTGGCGGCGGCGATCCAGGCCCTGGAGTGCCAGAAGCTGCTGGCCCGGGACGAGGGGGCGATGGCCGCGGGCCGCCAGATCACCTTGGATGCCCGCTGGCAGAAGCACTACGTGACGTCTTTCCGACGCAACCCGCGCTGCCGGTTCGATCACGGCACCTGGCAGATCGAGACGCTGCCCCGCGGGGGCGCGGAATTCACCCTGGGGCAGGCTGTGGCCCTGGGGGGCGCGGTTGGGATAGAGGGGATGCGGTTCGCCCAGCGACTGACCTGCACGGGCTGCGGCCGCACGCGGGCGGGACTCCGCCTGCTGCGGCCGCCCCTGCCGGTCTGCCCGAAGTGCCGAAGCGCGATGACGGCCACGGGCTTCGACCGCCTGGAGCGGCTGGACGGCAACCTGCCCCAGCGCGCCCTGGCGCGTTCGCTCGCCAGCCTGGGGCTCAGGCCCGGAGATGTGCTGGACGCCGGGGAGAAGCACTACCAGATCCCGCTAGCGGAGGCCCTGTGATGGCGGACCGAATCTACGAAGCGTTTCTCGAGGCGCAGTTCCAGGAGGGCATGGCGCTGGCCGCGGCCAGCGACGTCCTCGGGCTGTTTCCGCTGGACGGCCCGCCGCCGCAGCACTACATCGCGGTGTTCAGGTGCAAGGGGCTGGTGCGGACTCCCCCCGGCGAGCCTGCCGAGACCGACCACTTCGAGGTGGGGATCTACTTCCCGCCCGACTACCTCCGGCGCGCCGAGCCGTTCGAGGTGCTGACCTGGCTCGGGCCGCGGCAGGTCTTTCACCCGAACATCAGCGATCGGGCGCCGGTGATCTGCATCGGGCGGCTGGTGCCGGGCACCTCGCTGGCGGACGTCCTTTACCAGGTCTTCGAGATGATCACCTACCAAAAGGTCACGCCGCGCGAGGACGACGCGTTGAACCGGGAAGCCTGCGCCTGGGTCCGGCAGAACCCGCAGCGGTTCCCGGTGGACCCCCGGCCGCTGAAGCGCCGGAAGATCGAGCTGACTGTGGAGGCGCCATGTCCTGGGCCATGAGACTCCATGCCGCCGAGTGCCTGGCCAAGTGTGTTCCCGGCGTGGAGCAGACCGGCGAGGGACGCTGGAAGTTCGACTTGATGAACGGCCGCGCGCTGCCTGTCAGCGCGTGCCTGGATGAGGAGTGGCTGACGCTGGAGGCGCCCGCCGGCAACCCCGCCGGGATGGCGCACTTTGAGCTGCTGGAGTGGAACGGTCGCTGGGAGGGCCCCGGCAAGTTTGCGCTGTGCCTCCCGGACCGCGCCCTCCGGCTGCGCGCGGAGATCGCCCTCGAGGAAGACGTGGACATCCAGCGCCGGGTGCAGGAAGCCTGCGCGGGCTTCCGGACGGCGCTCGAAATCGCCCACGGGGCCGCGCCCCCAGAGCGCGCCGCGATCGGCCCGGAAACGGGCGCCGAGCAGCCCCCGCCCGACCTGAAGAGCCCCCTCCGGGAGGCCGGCTGGGACTTCACCGAGCGCGCCGCGGGCTGCCTGGCCGTCGAACTGGATGCCGGCCGCGGTTTCTACCAGGCCCTGGCGGAGCCGTCGCCGGCGGGCGGCACG
>CAZIRH010000073.1:0-14283 GCA_964541065.1 uncultured Solibacteraceae bacterium | reverse complement strand
CAACAACCCGGTGCGGTGGTTGTTGTCCACGCCCTCGAACTGCACGTTGTTTCCCAAGCGGCTCACGCCGTTGACTTGTGTGGCCAGGGCGCCCTGGGAGTTGAAGAATTCCGAGTGCGGCTGGAAGGATCGAGATGTGCCGGGCACCAGGTTCAGCAGCGACTGGAAGCTGCGGCCGTAACCGAGCGGCATATTCACCATCTGCACCGCCTCGATCTTGCGGCCGGTGTCGGCGCGGTCGGTTTGCAGGATCGGCACTTCCGCGGTGACCGTGATCTGTTCGGAAATCGCGCCCGGTTGCAGCATCAGGTCGGCACGCACCGTGGTGTTGACCAGCACATCGACGCCCTCTTTGATGGCCGTGCGAAAGCCGGCTTGCTCGACCGTCACGCGATACCTGCCCGGTTCCAGCGTCGGAAACGCGTAGTTGCCGCTGGCGTTGGTTTCCATTCTCCGGCTGATGCCGGTGTTCATTTCCGTGATGGTTACTTTGGCGTTGGGAACGACGCCACCGGAAGCATCGGTCACCGTACCCAACAAACTGCCACTGACCGCCTGCCCATACAGGAATCCGCAAGCGCCGGCCAACAGCATTGCCAGAAGGACGATGGGCCAGCAGGCCCGAGACGAGCGCATAGACACCTCCTCAAGACGTTCTATCGATTGCCGAGACCCACTGGCTCATTATAGGCGCTGGCTGCCCGCTCGTGTCAAGCGGCCCGCTCGAGGGCTCGAGGGCTTCCAACAGCCCTGCGGTACAATGGCCCCAGAAACCGGAGCGAGACAGAATGACCGGAGCAACCAGCCTCTCCCGCCGCGGCCTGCTGGCCGGCGCGGTCCCCTGCGCCGCCTTGGGCCGCACGCCTTTGACCTCTCGCGTGGCCATCGCGCGCTGCCGCAGTTATGAGCGGGATCTCGAACGGACCCTGAAGGCCCTCCTGGACCGGACCGGTGGCCTCGGCCGGCTGGTCAAACACAAGACCGTGGCGCTCAAGCTGAACCTGACCGGCAACATCAGCAGGTTTCCGAGGCGGCCCGAAATGCCCTACCGCACCGAGCCGGCCACGGCGCTGGCGGTGGCCCATCTGCTGGCCCGGGCGGGCGCGCGGCGCATCCGCATTCTGGAGGGCTTTTTCCCGGCCGGGCAGGACCTGGCGCTGTGGGCGCGCTACGGCCTGGACGTCAACGCCATCAACAACGTGGGCTGCAAGGTGGAGTGGGAGAACACCAACTACGTGGGGCGCGGCGCCAAATACGCGCGCCTGAAAGTGCCCTGGGGCGGTTACATCTTTCCGGCCTACGACCTCAATCACTCCTACGCCGACTGCGACGTATTCGTCTCGCTGTCCAAGCTGAAGAACCACTGGATCGCGGGGGTGACCATGGTCCTAAAGAACAACTTCGGGATCACCCCCTGTTCGCTGTATGGCGGCGATTGCGGCCCCGAGGGAAATGAGGATCCGCGGCAGGAGCGCGGCCCCGTCTGTCACATGGGCGTCAGGACTCCGCCCAAACAGGTGCCGCAGGAACTGCATCCGGACTCACCCCGCGAGGCGGGCTATCGCATACCGCGCATCGTCACGGACCTGGCGGGGGCGCGGCCGATCGACCTGGCCATCGTGGATGGGGTGGAGTCGATTCGCGGAGGGGAAGGCTCCTGGAACCCGGGCGTCGAGCTCATTCGCCCGCACCTGCTGCTGGCGGGCCGGAACCCGGTGTGCGTGGACGCGGTCTGCACCGCGGTGATGGGCTACGACCCGCACGCCGACCGCGGCACCAAGCCCTTCATCCGCGGCGACAACACAGTCAAGCTGGCGGAGGCGGCCGGGCTCGGCAGCGCCAACCTGTCACAGATCGAGGTTGCCGGCCTGAGCATCAAGGAGGCCCGGCACGACTACGGCCCTGGTCCGATTGGCAAGACAACATAGACGGCGCTGACGCCACCAGCCATGAGAAAACCAGACTAACGCCGCTGGCACTTCGGGCAGAAGTGCGTTCCGCGTTGGGACGTCAGGATGCGGCGGATGGGCGTCGAGCAGCGTGGGCAGGGTTCGCCGGCGCGTCCATAGACCCTCAGGCGCACCTGAAACCCCCCGGGCTGGCCCTCGGCGTCCACGTAGTCGGAGATGGTCGTGCCCCCGCTGGCAATCGCGGCGCGGAGCACCGCGCGAATAGCCTGATACAGGCGTCGCGCGCGCTCCGGCGTGAGGCGGGCGGCGAGCGCGCGGGGGTGAATGCCCGCGCGGAACAGCGCCTCATCGGTGTAGATGTTGCCCAGGCCGCGCAGGAAGGTCTGGTTGAGCAGGAGCGGCTTGATGGAGCCGCGCCGCACGCGCAGCCGTGCGAGAAACTCCGCCTGGGGGATCTCGAGCGGTTCCGGCCCCAGCCGCGCGATGCGACGGGGAAGCGCCTCGCACACTTCGAGGCGCCCGAACATGCGCGGGTCGTCGTAGAACACGCGCCCGTGGTCGAACACGAAGCAGGCGCGCGCATGCGGTCCCGGCTCCTGGGCCCAGACCAGTGACCCGGTCATGCCCAGGTGGATGGCCAGCAGGAGGCCGCTCTCGAATTCCACCACCAGGTGCTTGCCGTAGCGTCGCAGCGCGCGGACCGTCTGGCCGCGGAGACGGGCGGCCGCGCGGGCCGGCGGGCCTTCGAGGACGCGCCGCTCGAAGAACTCGGCTGCGAGGAGGCGCCGGCCCTCCAGGCGCGGCGCCAGCGTGCGGCGGATGGTTTCGACTTCGGGCAGCTCGGGCATCTACAGTAGAATAGCCTCGAATGCCACGCACTGTCTTTGTCCTCGGCCTCTGCTGTCTGCTGGCCGCCTCAGGCTGCCGGCGCGAGCAACGCCGGGTGGTGGGCGTGGTCCCCAAGGGCACCAATCACATCTTCTGGCAGACCGTCCACGCCGGGGCCATCAAGGCGGCGCAGGAATTCGGTTTCGAGGTCGAATGGAACGCGCCGGCGCTGGAGATCGACGCGAGCCGCCAGATCGAGATTCTCGAGTCCATGATCAACCGGCGGCTGGCTGGGATCGTAGTGGCGCCGGTGGATCGCGAGGCGCTGGTCGGGGTGATTGAGCGCGCCGGCCGCGAGGGCATTCCCGTTTCGGTGTTCGACTCGGAGGTGGACACCGCCCGGCGCATCTCCTACGTGGCCACGGACAACACCGAGGCGGGCCGCATGGGCGCGCGGCGGCTGGGCGAGATCCTGGCCGGCAAGGGCAAGGTGGGGATCATCGGCTTCATGCCCGGCAGCGCCTCGACCATGCAGCGCGAAAGCGGTTTTGAGGACGAGATGCGGAAGCGGTTCCCTTCGATCCAGGTGGTGGGGCTTCAGTTCGGCATGGCCAACCGCGCCCGGGCCATGGCGGTGACAGAGAACCTGCTGACGGCGCACCCCGACCTGGCGGGGCTGTTCGCCGACAACGAGTCGAGTTCCTCGGGGGCGGTGCAGGCGCTGAAGGGCCGCGGCGCGCGGCAGGTGAAGCTGGTGGCCTTCGACGCTTCCGAGCAGCTCCTCGCGGATCTGCGCGCGGGCTGGATCGATGCGCTGGTGGTGCAGAATCCGTTCCGCATGGGCTACGAATCCACCCGCGCGGTGGGGCTGTACCTGAAGGGCCAGCCGCCGGCGAAGCACCTGGACAGCGGCGCCACGCTGGTGCGGGCCGCCGACCTGGCCCGCCCCGAAATCCGCGAGCTGCTCTTCCCCGACATCCAGCGCTGGCTCAGGGGGCGGTAGGGCGGGCATCCCTGCCCGGGGCAGCCTGTAGGTTGGACTGCACCCCAGGAATGAGACACGGAGTCAAGGGGCCGGATACATTGAATGGAGAGAGGTATGGAGTTCCGGAAAATGGTGTAGAATCTGGGGTCCGGGGTGAGTGAGGTGCGCGGCCAAAGGAGCGATGATGCAGGAGAAGGATGAGCTGGTGGTGGTCACGGGCGCCGGAGGATTCATCGCCGGGGCTCTGATCGCCGATTTGCGGAAGCAGGGACATGGCAAGATTCGCGGAGTTGACATCAAGCCGCCGGAGGAGTGGTACCAGCGCTTTGACGAGGTCGAGAACTTCACGCTCGATCTGAGGGAGAAGCGGAACTGCGAGATCGCGGCCCGGGGGGCCTACCAGGTCTACAACCTGGCCGCGGACATGGGCGGCATGGGCTTCATCGAGACGCACAAGGCCGACTGCATACTCTCGGTGCTGATCAATACGCACATGCTGATGGCCGCGCGGCAGTGCGGCGTGCAGAAGTACTTCTACTCCTCGTCCGCCTGCGTGTACAACGGCGAGAAGCAGAGGGACTTGCAGGGCCGGGCGCTCAAGGAAGAGGACGCCTATCCGGCGCTGTCCGAGGACGGCTACGGGTGGGAGAAGTTGTTCAGCGAGCGGATGTGCCGGCACTTCCGCGAGGATTACGGCCTCGGCACGCGCGTGGCGCGCTTCCACGCCGTGTACGGCCCGCTCGGGACGTGGTTCGGCGGGCGGGAGAAGGCGCCGGCGGCCATTTGCCGGAAGGTCATCGAGGCGCAGCTCCGCGGCCAGCCGGAGATAGTGATCTGGGGTTCGGGGAACCAGACGCGGAGCTTCATGTACGTCGACGACTGCGTGAAGGGTGTGCAGATGATCATGCACTCGGGGATCCTCGAGCCCATCAACCTGGGCTCGAGCGAGATGGTGTCGGTCAATCGACTGGTGGACCTGATCGAAGAGATCGCCGGCGTCAAGCTGAGGCGGATCTACGATCTCAACGCGCCGAAGGGCGTGGGAGGCCGCAACAGCGACAACACGCTCATCAAGAAGTACCTGAACTGGGAGCCAAGCATCCCGCTGCGCGCCGGTCTCGAGACCACTTACGCCTGGATCTACGACCAAATCATGGCGCGGGAGAAGGGCGCGAAAATCGTGGTGTGAGGGCCGGCCCATGGGCGGGCGGGTCCTGAGTAGCTTTGACAAGAACGCCATGCCCGAGCTGCCGGAGCACTGGGACTACCTGGTGCTGACCGCCTCGAACGATCAGCAGGCCCGCGCCTACGAGGCACAACTCGGCTTCCGCCGCCAGACCGGTCAACTGGCCAGGGTGCGCGAGACGCTGGTGGTGACGGACCTGGAAGGGAGACGCATCGGGAGCGGCGGCAGCACGATCCAGTGCCTGGCCCTGGTGGTCAACCGGGAGCGGAGGAAGCCGGGGACGGAGGGGAGTGCGGCGGAGGAGATCCTCCGCCGGCTGCGCATTCTGATGGTGCACGCGGGGGGCGACTCGCGGCGGCTGCCGGCCTACGCACCCGGCGGGAAGATCTTCATGCCGCTGCCGGGGGAGAGCCGCAGCGCGCTCGGGCTCACGCTCTTCGACCGGCTGGTGCCGCCGTTGCTGGACCTGGCTGGCGGAGCGCCGGGCGAGGGGCAGGTGGTGGTGGCCGCGGGAGACGCGCTGGTCCGGTTCGATGCCCCGGCGGTGCGGCTTTCCGACCGCGGGATGATTGCGCTGGGCAGCCACGCTTCGCCCGAGGAGGCCTGCGGGCACGGCGTCTTCTGCGTCGATGACGGCGGGTCCATCCGCCTCTACTTGCAGAAGCCGTCGCTGGCGGAACAGGCGGCATACGGTGCGATCACCCGCCTCGGGAGGACGGTTCTGGACATCGGGGTGATGAGCCTGGACGCCGCGGCCGCCGCCACGCTGCTCGGCGCGTTCGGGGTGCGCGCGAACCGTGCGGGTGGCGACCTGGAGTGGAGGGAGCCGATGCGCTCCCTCATCCTGTCGCACGGGCTGGACCTGTACCGGGAGATCTGCTGCGCCATGGGCACGGAAGCCACGCTCGAGCACTACGTGCGGACGGCCCGGGCCAGCGGGTCGAAGTGGAACGACGAGCTTTTCCGGGAGGTGTTCCCGACCCTACGGGAGATCCCGTTCCGCATCCGCGTGGTTCCGCAGTGCAGTTTTCTCCACTTCGGCTCGAGCGGCCAGTTGGTGACCAGCGGGCTGGCGCTGGCGGTGCAGGATGAGGGGGCGCCGCCGGCCGTCACGACGCTCTCGCTGAACAACCAGGCCGAGGCCGGCGGGACGATCGCGGGCGCGGACTCGTGGGTGGAAGGTTGCCGGCTGAGCGCGCCGCTGACGCTCGGAGGGCGCAACGTGGTTACGGGCGTGGACGTCGGGGAGCCGCTCTGGCTGCCGCGCGGCGCCTGCCTCGACGTGGTGCCTGGCCGCACGCGGGCGGGCGAGCGGACGTGGTTCGCGCGCTGCTACGGCGTCGAGGACAGCTTCAAAGATGCGACAGCGCGCGGGGCCACGTTCTGCGGCCAGCCGCTCGCGGACTGGCTGGGGCAGGCCGGCGCCCGCGCCGAAGACGTCTGGGTTCCGGCGCAGCCTCCGGAGGAGCGGAGCCTGTGGAACGCCCGGATCTTCCCCGCGGAGAGCAGCCGCACAGGCTATCGCCGGTGGCTGTGGATGTTCGAGCCGGGTCGCGCCACGGCGGAGGAGAAGCGAGCCTTTCTCGCGGCCGACCGCTACAGCGCGGCCGAGATCGCCTGCCTGGCGGACCACGAGGCGTTCCAGTTGCGGCGGGCCGCCATCCGCGCCGAGGAGGTGCGCCGGACGCTGAACCGGCTGTACCGCCGGGACAGCGATTTCTCGGCCGAGGATCTCGCCTTCACGCTGGGGCACTCGGAGGACCGCGCTGCGGTGGTGCGCGACGCGCTCGCGCTGGCGCAGGAATACGCACCGGGCCGGCCCGGGGGGAGAGGGCTGGAGAGCTTCACCTTCTGCCGGATCGTCCATTCGCTGGGTGCGGCGATCGAGAACCTGGCCGGAGAGGCGGGCCTTCCACTGGAGACCGTGGTCCCGGGGATGAGGGCCGCGCTGCCGGAACGGGCTGCGGCCTGGCTGAGCGCGGCGGACCTGTGGATCGCCCAGGGCGAGGCGGCGGGCGAGTGGGCCGGGCGCCTGCGGGCCGTGGCGTTTCGCCATCTCAACGCCACCATCCTGGGCAGTGGCCTGCGCGCGGGCGAGCGGCCGCGCAGCGCGCTGCGCCCCGACGAGACTATCTGGGGCCGCGGGCCGGCGCGCATCGAACTGGGAGGCGGCTGGACGGACACGCCGCCCTACACGCTGGAATTCGGCGGCGACGTGGCCAACACCGCGGTCAACCTGAACGGCCAGCCCCCGATTCACTGCTACTGCCGGATCGTCGAGGAGCCGGTGATTCGCCTGAGTTCCATCGACGGGGGCGCGCACCTGGAGATCCGGGAACTGGACGAGCTGCGCGATTACCGGCGGCCCGAGGACCGGTTCGCGCTGGCGAAGGCGGCGCTGGCCATCTCCGGGTTCGCGCCGGAGGCGGCGGATTGGCCCGCGGGCATCAGTCTGGGCCGCGTGCTCGAGGCCTTCGGGGGAGGCATCGAGCTGACCACGCTGGTGGGCATTCCCAAGGGCAGCGGCCTGGGCACCTCGAGCATTCTGGGCGCGGTGATCATGGCCGTGATCGGGCGCATGATGGGGCGCTGCCCGAGCCAGCGCGAACTGTTCCACGACGTGCTGCGGCTGGAGCAGGCCCTGACCACCGGCGGCGGATGGCAGGACCAGATCGGGGGAGGCGTCGGCGGCGCCAAGATCACCAGCACGCGCCCCGGGCTGATCCCGGACCCGCGCATCCACTACCTGCCCAGCGACATCCTGGACCCCAAGACGAACGGCGGCTCGACGCTGCTCTACTACACCGGATTGACCCGCCTGGCCAAGGACATCCTCCAGGAGATCGTGGGCAAGTATTTCAACCGCCACCGGGCCACCATGGCGACGCTTCAGGAAGAGCACGTGGTGGCGCAATGCGTGGCCGGCGCCTTGTCGCGCAAGGACGCGGCCGCGCTGGGGCGTTATGTCGATGCCGCCTGGCAGCTCCAGAAGCGCCTGTGCGGCTTCGTGACCAACGAGGCGATCGAGACCCTGCTCGGGCGCGTGCGCCCGTACGTGCACGGCATGCGGATCTCCGGCGCCGGCAGCGGCGGCTTCCTGTTCATGATCGCCAAGTCGCCGGCGGACGCCGCCCGGATCCGCGAGATGCTGGAGGGCGAACCGCTGAACGAGCGGTCGCGGTTCTTCGATTTCGAGGTCAATCACGCCGGCATCGAAGTCACCACCTGCTGAGGCGCCGGCGAGCGTGGAAACCACTCAGGCGATTCTGAAGGAGCAGCCATGCAGCGCTACGGTTGGGTGATCGGCATTCGCCCGGAAGCCATCGAGAAGTACAAGCAGTACCATGCCCAGGTGTGGCCCGAAGTGCTGGAGATGATCCGCCAGTGCCACATTCGGAACTACTCGATCTACCTCCAGGATAACTTACTGTTCGGTTACTACGAGTACCACGGGAGCGACCACGCCGCCGACATGGCCCGGATGGCCGCCCACCCGAAGACCCAGGAGTGGTGGGCCGTCATGTGCCCCATGCAGCAGCCCCTGCCGACGCGCCGCGAGGGCGAGTGGTGGGCCGGGATGGAAGAAGTGTTCCACCTGGACTGAAGGGGCGCCGCGCCGGCGTGGCGCAGGTCAGCGGGGGAGGTCCTGCCAGGCGGGCAGGGACACGTTCACGCGGTAGTTGGACTCGTTGTAGTCGGGGTTGCGCCGCGGCGCGTAGATGCGCGCGCCCGTGAAGGGCCGGTCCTGCGTGTAGATCCACACCCGCTGGCTGTCCCAGACCACGATCTCGTCGCGCTGGTCTGCGGTGAGGTTCAGCGCGTTGCAGGCCAGGTCGGGATGGCCGTCGTCGGGGAAAGCGACCACGCGGCGCAGCCGGCCGTCGATCATGCCGCCTTCCTTCACGCTGGCCGAGAGCAGGACGAACTCCTGCCCGTCGCCGCGCCAGTTCACGGGCAGCATGGGACTGCCGCTGTGGATCGGCTCGGCCTGCTCGAGCAGGCGCCCGTCGTGATCAAAGAGCGTAACGATGCCGGGGTTGCGCCAGAAATTGACGCACATCAGTTGGAGCCCCGGCAGGTCGGGACGGAACTTAGCCACGCTCGGGCTCTGCGTGTGCCCGATCCGCGCCCGGCGCAGGATCTTCCCCGTGAGGTCCGCCATGAGGAAGCCCTCGTCGCTGGCGAACAGGTAGGCGCGGACGGGGCCGCGGGGATCGCCGCTGAAGTTGCCGAGCACGATGCCGTCGGAGTGCTCGTCCAGCTCCTCATCCAGCGTCCAGAGCCGCTGGCCGCCGGGCGCGTACAGCGAGTAGCCGATGGCCAGTTCTTCGCGGCCGTCGCCGTCCACATCGAGCGAATAGGGGAAGTGGCCGATGTTGGCCTGGCTCGACCACAGCAGCTTGAGGTGCTGGTCGAAGACCCAGAAGCTGTGGTAGCGGTCCTTGACGATGATCTCGCGCGGCGCCTTGCGGCCGGAGAAGTCTGCGAAGTAGATCGAGTCGCCCACCTCGGTCTCGTAGGGCCGCTCCTGGTTGTCCTTGGGGGCGGCGGGCATCCAGGCCCACTGCTTGACCTTGCCGGTCCGGCCCTCCAGGATCTGGATCTTGAAGTCCTTGACCAGGACGACTTCGTGGGCGCCGTCTCCGTCGAGGTCATGGATCTGGAACGGAGTGTCGTTGGCCAGCACGTCGTTGTAGGGATCGGGCCTGCCGATCTGCCACAGCACCCGGCCGTCGAGGTTCACAGCGGTGAGGCAACTGAGGTGATCGAAGGAGTTCCGCGAGGCCTTGCGGACGTTCTGGGCGATGAGCAGGTCGGTGCGCCCGTCGCCGTCCAGGTCGCCGAAGCGCACATTGCGGCCGGCGCCGAAGCGCGGCGTGTCGAACTTCTTCCACAGCTTGGGCCTGGGATTTTCGGCGCGCAGCCGGGCCAGCTCCGCCTCGCGCGCCGCGATGCGCGCCCGGATGGCCTTCTCGATCCCGGCCGTCACGCTGACGCGCACGGCGGTGAAACGCGCGGGAATGTTCGAGGTGACGCCGATCTTGCCTTTGAGGATCTCCGCGTCGCTGGCCTCGAGGAGCAGCCTGCCGTCCACGAAGGCGCGCATCCTGGGCCCGTCGTTCTCCACTTTGAGCGCGTAGTAGCGCCGGGTGTCGTAGGGAAAGTCGGCCCCGCCGAGGTCCCTCCACTCCGCCACGCGGTAGGTCTTTTCGACCGGCAGCCGCAGCCTCAGCACGGCGCGCCTTCCTCCGGTGAGGGCGAACAGGTAGTAGTGGCGGTTGGTGCGATAGCGAAAGGCGATCCCCGCCATCTCGGCGAGCGACAGCGGCCGGACCTTGACCTCGAAGGTGTAGTCGGACCATTCCGGGTCGCCGGTGATCATCAGCGGATTCATGATGCGGCTGAGCGGGTTGACCGTGTGCTGCTCGAGGTAGGTCTGCCCGTCCTCGTCGCCGCCCGCCCAGACGTCCTCGTGGCAGATGGCGTTTTCCCAAGGATCCAGCGGCACGCCGCGGTGCGGCAGGTAGTGGTACTCCTGAATGGCGTTGGTCAATTGCTTAACGGGTTCGGAAAGGACCCGTGCGGGAAGCCGCGAGAAGTCGTCGCGGAACAGGTCGGCCGCCAGGGCCGCTGCCGGCAGAGCAGCCCATACCAAGATTCGCAGGCGCATGGTGGTGTCCTTCGCAGTCTACCCGGTTGGGAGGTGGCCCCGCCAGCGGATGGCGCCGGGACGTCGCCGCCTGCCGGGGTACAATGGGTTCGCCTGAGCGCGGAGGAGCGACTGCATGCCATGGGTTAACCCGCACGCCGATGTGTTCGTCCCCGACGGCGCCGAGATGCCCCTGGCGCTGGCGCGGACCACGCACTTGTGCATCGCCGCCCATCCGGACGACATCGAGATCATGGCCTACCACGGGATCGCGGAGTGCTTCGGGCGGACCGACAAATGGTTCACCGGGGTGGTGGTGACCGACGGCGCCGGGAGCCCGCGCACGGGCGTTTACGGGCACTACACTGACGAGGAGATGCAGCGCGTCCGCCTGCGGGAACAGCGGAAAGCCGCCTACGGGGGCGAGTACGCCTGCCAGATCCAGCTCGGCTACCCCAGCGCGGCGGTCAAGGACCCCGGCCATCCGGGCGCGGGCGAGGATCTGACGGCCATCCTGCGGGTGGCCCGGCCTGAAGTGGTGTACCTGCACAATCTGGCCGACAAGCACGACACGCATGTGGCCGTGGCCCTGCGGGCGATCGCCGCGTTGCGAGCTTTGTGCGGCGAGCACCGCCCGCAGAAAGTATACGGCTGCGAGGTGTGGCGCGACCTGGACTGGCTGGCGGACGAGGACAAGCAGGCCCTGCCCGTCTCGGCGTACTCCAATCTGGCCGCCGCCCTGGTGGGCCTGTTCGACTCCCAGATCAGCGGGGGCAAACGCTACGACCTGGCCACTGCGGGCCGGCGCCTGGCTCACGCCACCTATTACGCTTCTCACGCCACGGACGTGGAGACGGCCCTCACCTATGCCATGGACCTGACGCCGCTCGTGGACGAGCCCGAGCGGTCAGTGACGGACTACGCCCTGGGCTTCATCGAGAAGTTCAAGGCGGAGGTGGAGAGCGAGCTCCGGAAACTGTGAGGAGGCTGGTCCAGCGGCTGACCCAAGAACTTGGCCGTGAGTTGGGCGATGCGCTTGCCAAGCTCAGACTTGCGCGAGGCCAAGCGGCCCTCCGCTTGAGCTTCCTCAAGTTCCATGGCCTCAAAGGGCAGGTCCGCGTCCACCTGCCAACCCATGACTTGGGCCACCTGGGCCGGCCGAAGGTGCTGCTTGCGCACGCAGTTCAAGACCAGTCGAACCTGCTGGTGGGGGAAGCCCAGCGCCTGCAACTTGCGCAGGATCCGCTTCGCCTGGAAGAGGACCGATAACTCGGCGGTCGAAACCAGGAACAAGGCGTTCAGCTCGCCCAGCAGTTTCACAGAAAACGCGTTCAGGCTGGACCCCAGATCAGCCAGCACCCAGTCGTACTGGCGGCGCGCGAACCGCAACACCCTTAAGAGTTGCTCGGGATCGCAGGACTCGTCCGCCACGACCTCCGAGGGCGCGCTGAGCACATCCAGTTTGGGCTGGACGGTGGAAACCAGACCGCGCCACATGCTCAGGTCGAGCCTCTGCCACACCCGCATGACGTCCCAGATGGAGTACTCATTCGCGGGCTGCATCCAGAAGCCGACCATGCCTGCCATCAAGTCGAAGTCGGCTAACAGCGTGGTCTGCCTGGAGGTCTGCCAGAGTTCGTTCGCGAAATGGCAGGCCAGCACGGTGCCGCCGCAACCGCCCGTCGCGGAAAGGAAACCCACGGTCTTGGCCAGCGGTCGCTGCGGTGCCTTCCTTTCCCGCTCGGCCGCGGCGCGATCGATGACCTGCTGCAAAGCCGCCTTGTCCAACGGGAGCCGCAGGCAATCGCTGGCCCCGGCTCGGAAGGCCTCCAGAAGCCCCTCCGAATCCGCACTCACATGGATGGTGATGACCACCGGCGGGAACGGGCGGTTCTTGATGACCCGAATCACGTCCGGGAGCCGCGTGCCGGTGGCCGTGACCTCCACCAACACCGCATCGGGGCTGGAGCGCCTCACCTCACGGTCGATGAGTGTCTCTTCGGCCGCCGCCACATCGGGCAACTCCATGACCACATCCACCCGAAGCCCGGCCAACGCGCCCACGACCCGCGCGTTGAGCCCCGGATCCGCGATCATGGTCCCAACGGTCAATGTCTCCATGGGGCTATCCCCGGCGGCTTTCCAACCCACAGCGAACTGCGAAAGCCGCGCCCCCTTCAGGAGATGGGACTGTCAAAGTACTTGCGAGGCAGGACGCTAGGTGGCTCTCCGTGGTGTGCGCGGCGCGTGGGTACGCGGTAAAGCTTCCGCTCTGTGGCGCCAACGGCCGCATCGAAATCTCCCGTCTGAGTTGCTGTTAAGGGGTTCCCCTTGGGACTCAAGCTTACAACGGATCGGCTCCAGAAGGCAAGCGTCCCCGCCTGCGCAATCACTTCTCCACCCGCGAGGGCCGCAGGCTCTTGGTCAGGTCGGGTTCGGTGGCGAACTCGAAGGTCTCTGGGCCCAGCCGCAGCCGCAGCCGTCCGGGTCCCAGGGGCTTGCCTTCGCTGGGGAAGAACACCGCCCCATCAGTGGATTGCCCCCGTGCCAGCTTGGTTTCGACCAGGGCGATGGCGGAAGCCGTGGCCGCCGCCTTGAGCTTGGTGGAGGTGAACTCGGCCTGCGCCGACAGGCGGCGCTGCTCGTAGCCGTTGGTGGAGCGGATTCCGGGAATGCCGTACAGGGTGGCCTCATAGGTCGCCACCAGTTTCATGACGTCGTCACGGCTGCCACGGGCCAGCAAGTGCGTCACGACGGTCGGGGCCGGCGCAGCAATGATGACGGTGCCGTCCGGGCGATGAAAGCTGAAGTCCTCGGGCCGCGCGGTGACGGGAGCGGCGGAGCCGTTCGAGATGGACACCTGGAGGATGGAGTACTCGCGCAGTTGCACCGGCAGATGCGCGAACATGACGGTCAGCCCGCGCCTGGTCAGAGTCTGGAACTTCAGGCCGCCCGACTCGAAGTGGATGACCTGCCCGGCCGCGCTGCCCAGCGCAGCCAGCAGCAGCGCGAGCAGCCCGAGGCACAGACCCATACTGCCATTATGCACTGGCTCAGCGGCCCGCCAGGCCCGGCACGCCACCGAGCGCCGGGGCCAGCCTGACGGCACGCAGGATGGACTGCGCCACGGCCTCGGCCGCCGCCACACCGAGGGCGGTGATATCCGCCTGCGCGTCGCCCAGCGAGAGCGCGATCACCAGGTCGCCGTCGTGGATGGTGTTGGCGGGGCGGATGGCGCGCGCCACGCCAAGCTGGGCCTGCTCGGCCAGTTTCCTGGCTTCCAGCTTGGAGAGGCGCGCATTGGTGGCCACCACCACCAGGGTGGTGTTCTGTCGCCGGAAACCGCCGCGCGCCCCGCGCTTCAGCGCCAGCTCCGTATCGGCGAAGTCGCGGCTGGCGGGCGAGCGGCGTGCTCCGGCGACGATCTGGCCGGTCGCCGGGTCCACCACGTCCCCGAAGGCGTTCACCGCGGCCAGCGCGGCCACCAGAACGCCGGCCTCGGCCCCTTCCAAAGCGACGGTCACCGAGCCGAGGCCCGACTTCATGGCCTGCCGCATGCCGAAGATCTTCCCCACCGTCGCCCCCGTGCCGGCCCCCAGGGCGCCTTCCTTGACGGCCGCGGCGGTGGCGGCGGCCGCGGCGGCTTCGCCCATCTCGCGCGTGGGGCGGACGCCGGCCTTGCCGATGCCCAGGGTGCCAACCGGAATGCCAGCCGGCATCTGAA
>CAZIRH010000072.1:0-14353 GCA_964541065.1 uncultured Solibacteraceae bacterium | reverse complement strand
ACACCGTGCAGCTTGAGCTTGTAGAGGATGTTGGCGCGGCCGGAAAGGTCGCTCAACAGGACGCGCTGGCGGTTGCCCACCACGGCGGGCGGGATGTGCTCGTAGGTGGCGGCCTCCTTGAAAACGGCGCTGACGTGCACGCCGCCCTTGTGGGCAAAGGCGCTCTTGCCGACGTAGGGCTGGTCACCGCGCAGGGGCAGGTTGGCCAGCTCGGCCACGAAGCGGGCCACCGCGGCCAGGCTGGGGAGCTTCTTCGGGCCGATGGTGAGATGGCCCATCTTGAGCTCGAGGTTGGGGATAACCGAGCACAGGTTGGCGTTGCCGCAGCGCTCCCCGTAGCCGTTGATGGTGCCTTGCACGTGAGTGGCGCCCTGCTCGACGGCGGCCAGGGTGTTGGCCACGGCCAGGTCGGCGTCGTTGTGAGTGTGGATGCCCAGGGGCAAGTCGAAGCGGCGGCGCACCTCGGCGACGGCCTCGGCCAGACGGGCGGTGAGCGTGCCACCGTTGGTGTCGCAGAGGCAGAGCACGTCGGCGCCGGACGCGCAGGCGGCTTCCAGGGCGCGCAGGGCGAAGGCCTGGTTCGAGAAGTACCCGTCAAAGAAGTGCTCGGCGTCGAAGATGACCTCCTTGCCGTGGTCCTTGAGGTAGCGGACGGTTTCGGCGATCAGCTTGAGGTTCTCCTCTTCGGAGATGCCGAGGGCGCGGCGGGTGTGCAGGTCCCAGGTCTTGCCAAAGATGGAGATGGCGGGGGTTCCGGCCTCGACCAGGGCGCGGACGTTGGGATCGCGGTCGATGCGGTTCTTGGCGAAGCGGGTGGAGCCGAAGGCGGTGAACTTGGCGTGTTTGAGCCGGACGTCCTTGGCGCGGGCGAAGAACTCCTTGTCGCGGCGGTTCGAGCCCGGCCAGCCGCCCTCGAGGTAGTCGATGCCCAGCTCGTCGAGCTTCTGGGCGATGACCAGCTTGTCGTCCACGGTGAAGGAGATGGCCTCGCCCTGAGTGCCATCCCGGAGGGTGGTGTCGAGAGTGTAGATGCGCATTGCGGTACCTCCCGCCAGCAGACCGCTCCCTGACGGTCGCGGCTCGGATGGGTATCAGGCTTCGGGGACGCCGGCTTCCTTGCGGCGCTTGAGGAAGGGCATCATGGCGCGCAACTCGCGGCCGACGCGCTCGAGGAGCTGGTCGCGGGCCGCCTCGCGCATGGCCAGAAAGCGCTTCTGGCCGGTGCGGTTTTCCTCGATCCATTCGCGGGCGAACTCGCCAGACTGGACCTCGGCCAGCATGCGCCGCATCTCCTGGCGGACGGCCGGGGTGATGATGCGAGGCCCGCGGGTGTAGTCGCCGTACTCGGCGGTGTCGGAGACCGAGAAGCGCATGTAGCTGAGGCCGCCTTCCTGGATGAGATCGACGATGAGCTTGAGCTCGTGCAGGCACTCGAAGTAGGCGATCTCGGGGGCGTAGCCGGCCTCGACCAAGGTCTCGAAGCCAGCGCGGATGAGCTCGCTGACGCCGCCGCACAAAACGGCTTGCTCGCCGAACAGATCGCTTTCGGTTTCTTCCCGGAAGGAGGTTTCGATGACGCCGGCTTTCAGGCAGCCCAGCGCCCGGGCATAGGCCAGGGCACGCGGGAGGGCCTGCCCCGAGGGGTTCTGATGGACCGCCACCAGGGCCGGGACGCCCACGCCCTCGGTGAACAACTCGCGGACGCGGTGGCCGGGGGCCTTGGGGGCGATCATGGAGACATCGACGTCGGCCGGGGGAACGATCTGGGCGAAGTGTATGTTGAAGCCGTGGGCGAACATGAGGGTCTTGCCGGGCTTGAGGTTCGGCGCGATGTCGCGGGCGTAAATGGGGGGCTGCTGCATGTCGGCCACCAGCATGACGATGACGTCGCCAGCGGCGGCGGCCTCGGCGGCGGTCATGACCGGCAGGCCGGCGGCTGCGGCCTTCTTCCAGTTGGGGCAGCCGGGCAGCTCGGCCACTATGACGTCGATGCCGGAATCGCGCAGGTTGAGGGCGTGGGCGTGGCCCTGGCTGCCGTAGCCGATGATGGCCACTTTCTGGCCCTGAAGGAAGTTCAGATCAGCGTCTTTTTCGTAGTAGCGGTTAGGCATGAGTTACTCCATGAGCTAGTTAGTTAGTTGTCCGGCAGGCTGAAGCCTGCCCCACTGGGCTGAGAGCCCGCCCCACCGGCAGTCGGTACGGGAGGAGACAGGCGGAGCTTCTTGGACTCCAGCGACACGGCGACCATTCCCGAGCGGGTGACTTCGATGTCGCCATAGCTGCGCATGACGTCGATGAACTCGTCGAGCTTCTCGGGGGCGCCGGTGGCCTCCAGGGCGAAGCCCTCGACCGAGGAATCCACGACGCGGGCGCCGAAGATCTCGGCTTCTTTGAGGATGGCGGTGCGGCTGGACTGGGGCGCGCGCACACGCAGCAGCACCATCTCGCGGGTGACGGCGGGGCTGTCGGTGAGGTCCGCGGCCTGGAGGACGTTGACGAGCTTGTTCATCTGCTTGACCACCTGGCGGCGGAGGGCGGGGTCCACATCGACGACGATGGTCATGCGGGAGAGCGTGGGGTCCAGGGTGCGGGCCACGGTGAGGCTTTCGATGTTGTAGCCGCGCGCGCTCAGCACCCCGGTGATGCGCATGAGGGCGCCGGGCTTGTTCTCGACCAGCACGGAAATGACTTGCAGCATCGGAATCCCTCTCACTTGGACACGGCCACGGGCTGGGGAGGCCCGAGGACCATTTCGTGGATGGCGGCGCCGGACGGGACCATAGGGTAGACGTTCTCCTCGGGGGAGACCTTGACGTTGAGCAGGAAGGGGCCGGGTTGGCGAACGGCCTCCTGGAGCGCGGGAGCCACCTCGGAGGGGCGCTCAATAGTGCGGCCCTTGAGGCCGTAAGCGGCGGCGAGCTGCGCGACGTCGGGGAAGCACTCGAGCTCGACGGCGCAGAGCCGGTTGTTGAAGAACAGCTCCTGCCACTGGCGGACCATGCCGAGGTAGCCGTTGTTGACGATGACGACCTTCACGGGGAGGCCGCGACTGGCGAGGGTGGCCAGCTCGGGTATGGACATCTGAAAGCCGCCATCGCCGATGAGGGCGAACACCAGCTTGTCGGGGCGGGCGAACTGGGCACCCATGGCGGCGGGCAAGCCGAAACCCATCGAGCCGAGGCCGCCGGAGCAGATCCAGAGACGGGGTTCGTTGAAGCGGATGAACTGGGCGGCCCACATCTCGTGCTGGCCGACGTCGGAGACGACGATGGCCTGGCCGCCGGAGAGGCGGTCGATTTCGGCGATGAGGTGCTGAGGCTTGATCTCATCCGGGGACATGGCGGGGACCAGGGGATGCTCCTGCTGCCACGCGTGGACCTGGCTCCACCAGGCCTGGCGGGCGGCGGCCTGGCGCGGGCGCTCGCCAGATTCGAGCTCGCGGAGGACTTTCAAGATGCGGCCGAGCACGCGCTTGGCGTCGCCGACAATGGGCAGATCGGGGTTGCGGTTCTTGCCGATTTCGGCCGGGTCGATATCGACGTGTATGACTTTGGCGTGCGGGGCGAAGGCGGAGAGGCGCCCGGTGATGCGATCGTCGAAGCGCACGCCCAGGGCGATGAGGAGATCGCACTCGGTCATGGCCATGTTGGCGGCGTAGCTACCGTGCATGCCGGGCATGCTGATGAAGTTGGGGTGACTGGAAGGGAGCGCGCCAAGGCCCATCATGGTCAGAACCGCCGGGACATCGAGGAACTCGACGAAGCGACGAAGTTCGTCGGAGGCCTCCGAAGAGATGATTCCGCCGCCGGCGTAGACCAGGGGGCGCTGCGCCTCCCAGATCATTTGGGCGGCGCGGCGGATCTGGCCGGTGTGGCCCTCGGTGAAGACCTTGTAGCCGGGCAGGTGGATGGAGGAGACGGGGGAGTAGCGGGCCTGGGCCTGAAGCACGTCCTTGGGGAGGTCAACCAGCACGGGCCCGGGGCGGCCGGTGGCGGCGATGTAGAAGGCCTCGTGGATGATCTGGGGCAGGTCGGCGATGTTCTTGATCAGGTAGTTGTGCTTGGTGCAGGAGCGGCTGATGCCGAAGGTGTCGGCTTCCTGAAAGCCGTCGCTGCCGATGAACTTGACGGCGACCTGGCCGGTGAGAGCCACCAAGGGAGTGGAATCCATGAGGGCGTTGACCAGGCCGGTGACCAAGTTAGTGGCGCCCGGGCCGGAGGTGGCGCAGCAGACGCCGACACGCCCGGTGGCACGGGCGTAGCCCTGGGCGGCGAAGGCGGCGTTCTCCTCATGGCGCACCAGGATGTGGCGGATGTGGTGATCGTAGAGGGCGTCGTAGAGGGGCAGGGTGACGCCACCCGGGTACCCGAAGATGCAATCGACGCCTTCGCGCACCAGGCATTCCAGAAGCATCCGTGCGCCGCTGACCAAGCTCGACATGCGATGTGTCCTTCCTAAAGTAAATCGGTCTCCGTAACGAAAAAGGCCACCGGCTGGATGGGTAACCCCCGCCGATGGCCTCTTGGAAAACCCTTCGGGCCGAATCAGGCGGGGTCAGCTACAATGACCCCGCCCCTAATGATGATGGCGACAACGATGACCCGCGAGGAGGAACAGAGGGGGGACGGAAGCAGCGCCGCTGGTAGGCAAGGCCACATGTTCCGTCCCATCTCCCTAGGGGATAAGGATAGCGCAGAAGCGTTTCAAATGCAAGAGGCGCGGGCCATAAAAAGTGCTAATCCGGGCATTGCGGCCGCTGGGGGTGGCCAGTGGCCGGCCAAGCGGTTCCATGGGGGCGCCCGGAGTGGCTGCTTCCCGACGGGCGGTTCGCCTGGGCCCGCGGTGGGTGGAGCGGCCCCATCAGCCTTCTCTGATCAGGTTCCTGCCGATCATCACTGCTCTCGTGAGACGTGTGTGCCCCGAAACGCCGTGGGCGGGTTGAGCAGCAGGGTCCTGTCGCGCGCCTCTGCCGCGTTCAGCAGCAGGAAAGCAGTGACGAATACCACCATGGCAACAGGGAACCTCCGAAGGAAGACACACCAGTACCGTTCGCCGCGCAGGGGCCTCGCGCGGCGCAGTCCCCGTCCAGGAAAGCCGCGACGTCACCGCTGGAATGCTTCAGCCCCGCATTTCTGGCGTGCGGAATTCCTACTTTGTCCTCACGAACCAGCTTGAGGTTCAACTGCTTGCAGAATGAGCGGGCGACAGCGCCCGTATCATCGGTGGACGCGTTATCCACGACCACCACCTCATCCGGGGGGCGTTGCTGTCTCGCGAGAGACTGAAGAGCCGTCCGCAGCAGCGTCTCCTCGCGGTTTCGGCCGGCCTCCTCACCGCTGGCGAGCAGGGCGGCTTTCGCCGTGTCGGCCAGCGCTTTGTGGAGGGCGTAGCGACGAATGCAGTTGGCACTCGCAAAGTCCGGAACTGTTCCGGGCGATAGACTGCCAGCTCGCCTTCGCCCAGCATCGGCACAAACCTGCGCAAACGCGCGTACTGGGAAGTGAGCCTGGCGGCCACTCCGGGGGCATTCTCGGGAGCGACTATAGCCGGAAGATCGATGTCACTCAGCCCATAGAAAGGCCGACCGCAGGCGAGGCCGCGCCTCAGATAGATGGACATCACGCCTTTGATCCTGCGCAATCTTCGCGTGCACCACCTCATGGCTAGCTTGTAGAGCAGACGGTAGACCCACCTGAACGGAGGGAACTGTGTCCGGACAGCAAAGCGTTGGAGCCAAGGTCTCAACGAAGGGCCACGCATTGGATGGGATGAGTGATTCTCGGATGACACCCAAGCCGCGATTTCCCGTCTCGGTCGCCTGGCTGTGTACAGTATACACCCAGCCAGGTTGGTTGCGCCGAGGTTGTCTCGCCCGGCATGATGTCGCCCGGGGTGGGCGCCAGTGGGCGAGCGGCGGGGGTGTTCACGTCCGGCGCGTGAGTATATCGGGTGTCTTTTCAGAGTGATACGCGGAGGGCGGGGCTGCGCCGGCCGGGCCGGGTGGTACTTTCCGAACGGAAGAGGAACGCTTGCCCCTGGAGGGGGCAGCAGCAGCCTCCGTGGCCGATTGAGGGGCGGCGATGGAGCAGGCAGAAAAGAAAACGTCAGCTCGGAAGAAGAGGAAAGCGCGCAGCGGCGCGGCGAAGAAGCCGCGGAAGAGCCGCAAGAGCAAAGTGAAGCTGGTGGAGCAGGTGATCGAGAACCTGGAGAAGAAGCTGGAGTCCAACGAGCTGAAGCCGAGCGTGGGGGATTTCATCCGGCTGCTGCAACTGGAGAAGGAATTGGAGCAGGAGCAACCGAGGGAGATCAAAGTCTCATGGGTCGAACCGCGCGAGGAGGAACATGCTGGCGAAAAATAGAGTACATCCCGCTGCCCTCTCAAGCGCGATTTCACCGATCCACGGCGCGCTTCAAGGGATTCTCGGGGCCGATCGGGTCGGGCAAGAGCCAGGCCTTGTGCCAGGAGGCGGTCAAGCTGAGCTACCTGAACGCGGGGCGGACGGGAATGCTGGGCGCTCCGACCTATCCGATGCTTAGAGACGTCACGCAGAGCACGCTGTTCGAGGCCCTGGAGAAAAACGCGATCCCCTACGAGTTCCACAAGGCCGAGAACGTGCTGGTGATGCGCGACACGCGGTCGCGGATCCTGTTCCGGCCGATGGACGAGTTCGAACGGCTGAGGGGAACCAACCTGGCGTGGTTCGGGCTGGACGAGCTGACGTACACGCCGGAGACGGCGTGGGTGATTCTGGAGGGCCGCCTGAGGGACCCGCGGGCCGAGCGCTTGTGCGGATTCGCGGCCTGGACGCCCAAGGGCTACGACTGGGTGTACCGGCGGTTCATCCTGGAGCCGGTGGAAGGCTACGAGGTCGTGCTCGCACAGCCGTTCGAGAACCGCCACCTGCTGGAGCGCGTCCCGGACTTCTACGAGCGGCTGCGGCGAAGCTACGACGAGCGTTTCTACCAGCAGGAAGTGCTGGGGCAGTACCTGAACATCAGCGGAGGCACGGTCTACTACGCTTTCAGCCGGAGGGAGCACGTGACGGAGCTGAAGGTCCGGGAGGACCTGCCGTTGAAATGGGCGCTGGACTTCAACGTAAACCCGATGTGCTCGGTGGTGGCGCAGATCGACGGGGAGACGGTGTACGTGCTGGAGGAGATCGTGATCCCGCACGCCAGCACGGAGCAAGCGTGCGAGGAGTTTGTGCGGCGGTTCCGGGGGCACACGGGGGGGCTGTCGATATACGGGGACGCCTCAGGGAACCGGATGCAGACCGCGGGGACGACGGACTACCGGATCATCCGGGAGTTCTTCCAGCGTGCGGGCCACGGGAAGGTGAGCTACAAGGTGCCGCGGGCCAACCCGCTGGTGCGGGAGCGAGTGGCGCTGCTGAACGCCAAGCTGCGGACGGCGGCGGGAGAGAAGCACCTGCTGGTGGACCGCGGGTGCGTGGAGCTGATCAAGGACCTGGAGGAAGTCTCCTACCGAGCGGAGAGCAACGTGATTGACAAGGACAAGGACCCGCAACGGACGCACCTGTCGGACGCGCTGGGGTACCTGGTGTGGCAAGAGTGCCGGACGCAGGCGCCGGCGGGAGAGCGGGGCGACAGGCTGATTTGAGTGCGGAGTGCGCCCGCGGGCCCCGGCAACGGGGAGGGGCGCAGTAGTCGGTCCTGAAGCGGGGAGAAACAGCATGCCGGAGATAGATCACGAACATCCCGAATACGCGGCCAGCAAGGCCATGTGGCGAAAGTACCGCGACCTGTACGTGGGCGGCGAGCAGTTGCGGGCGCGGGCCGGAGAGTACCTGGTGCGACGGCAGAAGGAGCCGGGAGACGTGTACCTGGAGCGGCTGAGCCGGGTGTTCTACGAGAACTACGTGGGTTCGATCATCGACTGGTACGGGGCGACGCTGTTCCGGCGGGAACCGGTGCTGAGTTTCGAGGGCAGCGACGAGGCGGGGCGGGATTTCTTCAACGCTTTCGCCGAGGACTGCGACCGGCGGGGCACGCCGCTGGCGGAGTTCTTCCGGCGGCAGGTGGTGGAAGCGCTGGTGAGCGGGTGCGGGCACACGCTGGTGGATTTCCCGCGCTTCCGGGGGCCGTCGGCGACGCGGGCGGAGGAAGAGGCGCGCGGCGTGTCGCGGGCGTACTTGCAGGCGTTCACGCCGGAGGAAGTCATCGACTGGAGCTTCGACGAGCGCGGCAACTACGAATGGGTGATGCTGCGGAGCTCGGCGTTGAGGCGGGAGCGGTGGGGCGAGGCGGTGGTGCGGGAGACGCGCTGGGTGTACTACGACCAGGAGGAGTTCAAGATCTGGCGGAGGGTGGAAGGCCCGGGGCAGGCGGGGAAGCCGGAGCTGATCGATGCGGGGCGGCACGCGCTGGCCGAGCAGCGACAGGTGCCGCTGTTTGCGCTGAAAATGAGCGAAGGCTTGTGGCTGATGAACAAGGCGGCGCTGCTGCAAGTGGAGCACTTCAACAAGTCGAACGCCTTGAGCTGGGCGCTGACCATGGGCCTGTTCGCCATGCCGGTGGTGTACACGGAGCGGGACTGGAAGCAAATCACGGGGGAGGCCTACTACATCCAGTTGGGACCGGAGGACCGCTTCGGGTGGACAGAACCGGAGGGGAAGGTGTTCCAGATCGCGGCGGAGAACCTGGTGCGGCTGAAGGACGAGATCTACCGCGTGTGCTACCTGATGACGCAGGCGGGCGGGGGCCTGTCGGTGGGCTCGCCGATGTCGGGTCTGAGCAAACAGCGGGACTACACGGTGACGCAAGAGGTGCTGCGGGCTTACGGGGACGCGGTCAAGGACACCATGAAGCGGGTGCTGCGAGCGATCGCGGCGGCGCGGCGGGACGAGCTGGTGATCGACGTCTCGGGGCTGGACGAGTTCGACATCGGGGACTTCAGCGGGGAGCTGGAGGACGCACGGAAGCTGGTGGATCTGGGGATCGAATCGCCCACGCTGAAGAAGCAGATCTACAAGAAGCTGGCGGCCAAGTACCTGTGCGACGTGCGGCAGCAGGTCAAGGACCAGATCGCCGGTGATATCGAGGAGTGGTTGAAAGACTGAGCGCGGAGAGGGGGTCGGAAGCGGGCATGGACGAGAACAAGACGGCAACAGCGGAAGGGACGGGGACGGATCTGCGCGGGCTGGTCCGGGAAACCATCGAGGAATACCTGAGGCGTGAGCAGACCAGGACTGAGCCGGCCCACAAGGCGGAGCTACTGGAGGAGCGGAAGCGGCGGGAGCAGCTCGAGCGGCGGGTGAACGAACTGGTGGAGGAGAACCAGCGCAGCCGCCAGCAGGCTGAGGAGGCGGACCGCAACGCCAGCATCCGGGCGGAGCTGCAACGGCTCGGGGTGGCGAAGGTGGACCTGGCGTTCAAGGCCATCAAGGACGACGTGCGGCGGACGGAGGATGGTCGGCTGGTGGCGCATGGGGAGCAGGGAGAGACCAACCTCAAGGACTACGTGGCGCAGTTCGTGCGGGACAACCCGGAGTTTCTGCCGGCGCGGATCGCGGGTGGCTCGGGTGTGAGCACGGGACAAAGGACGCCGGCACCGACGGGCGGCGGCGTGGATCTGGACAAGATCAAGCCGGGGATGAGCGGGGAGGAAGCGGAGCGGATCCGGCAGGAGATCGCCAGGGTCGCGACGCAGACGCTGAAAGGGACGTAGGGGGGCGAGAAGGCGAGAGGCAAAGGGCAAAAGGAGCCATCTGAGGAGCCGGCCTGGAGGCCGGCCGCAGGCTAAAAGCCCGCCCCACCCGGAAGAGATCCATTCCACGGTTTGAGTGGATGGTTACAGACAGAGGAGAAAAGCAGAGATGCCAGCAATAACGTCAGCAAATGTGGCCAACGCGATTGTCAAGCTGGTAGCGGCAGACGCGCTGCCGGCCCTGATGGGGAACCTCGTCATGGGCAACCTGGTCAATCGCGATTTCGAGCCAACTCTGGCCCAGTCGGGGGACACGGTGAACGTGCCGATTCCTCCGGTGCTCGTGGCCAACAACCTGGCCGAAGGCGGAACGGTTCAGACGCAGAACCCCAGCCTGGGGAATGCGCAGATTGTGCTGAACACCCATGCCGAGGCCACCTTCCAGGTGCCGGACGTGACCAAGGTGTTGGCCGTCCCGGACCTGCTGAGACTGTACATGCAACCGGCGGTAGTGGCGCTGGCGGAGAAGATCGAGAGCGACCTACTGAACCTGTACGCCAGCTTCACGGCCAACACGCCGGTGGGCACGGCGGGGACCCTGATCACGGAGGCGGTGATCGACGCGGCGGAGACGGCCCTGTTCCAGGCCAAGGTGCCGGCCAGCGAGCCGAAGCACCTGGTAGTGGACGCGGCGACGTACTCGCAGTTGCGGCAGATTGCGCGGTTCAGTGAGTTCCAGACGGCGGGCGAGGCGGGCTTGCGCGCGCTGATCGAGGGCACGGTGGGGAAGATCAAGGACTTCTTCGTGTTCCGGTCGCAGTTCGTGGCCAAGACGGGCAGCGCGCCGGTGACGACGCACAACCTGGCCTTCGCGCGGAGCGCGCTGGGACTGGTGATCCGGAGGCTGCCGCAGCCGCTGCCGGGGACCGGCGCCGTCGCCGACTACGCCGAGCTGGGCAACTTCGGCATGCGGGTGGTGATGAGCTACCAACCCAACACGCTGGCGCAGCAGTTCACCGTGGACGTGCTGTACGGCACGGGCGTGCTGTGGAACAAGTTCGGGGTGCAGGTGAACAGCTAAGCCGACCGCCAACCCTGCGTTGTCAGCCATCAGCGGAAGGCCCGAGGGCCGGAAGCTGATGGCTGATGGCCGGGGGCGAGGGTGGACCAACTATGGACGTGAAAGTGTTCTATCAGAAGCTGAGGCAGACCGAGGCGAGCCTGACCGAGGCGCAGGTGGTGGTGGTGAGCCTGGAGACTCCGGACGGGGGCCGGCCAGGGGTGCGGACGGAGGCGCCGCGGGCCGTGGCGGCACGCATGATCGTGGAGGGCAAGGCGCGGCTGGCGACGCCGGAGGAAAGCGCGGAGTTCCGGGAACAGACGGCGGAGGCCAAGCGGGCCGCGGACCAGGCGGTGGCGGCTAACCGGATCCAGATCGCGGTGGTGTCGGACAGCGAGTTGAAGGTGCTCAAGTCCGCGGTGCGGTCGGGGCGGACTCAGTAGCGGGCCAGGCGAGAGCCAGGCCGGCGAGAGGAGGCAAGCATGGCGCTATTCACGGACGGCACGATCTCGACCATCGACGAGCTGCTGGCCTACGAGAGCGCGCTGCTGGACGTGGCGCGGACGGAGCGCATCGATCTGACGGTGAAGCTGCTGCTGGCGCGGCAGGAGATCGGCATCGATCTCACGGCGTTCCTGGTGGAGCGGAGCAGCGGGAGTTGGCAGGGGTGGCTGGGGCCCAGACTCGAGCTCGGGAACATCGTGGTGACGGAGCCGCTGAAGAAGTGGCATCTGTTTCACACCCTGGCACTCGTGTACCGCGATGCGTACAACAGCCAGTTGAACGACCGGTACCAGGGGAAGTGGAAGGAGTACGACCGGCTATCGAGGTGGGCCTCGGGGGCGCTGTTCCGGATTGGAGTGGGCACGGTCAGCGACCCGGTGCCGCAGGCGGCCAGGCCAGTGCTGGGCAGCGCGGCGGGGCCGCAGCCAGAGGCGACCTACTATGTCCGCGTGGCGTGGGTGAGTGCGGCGGGTGAGGAAGGCAACCCGAGCGAGCTGGCAGTGCTGAGTGCACCGGCCGGCACCCTGCTGGTGGTGGAAGCGGTGGAGCCGCCAGCGAACGCGCAGAGCTGGAATGCGTATGTGGGGCTGGCGATCGGGGACGTGACGCTGCAAAACGACGTTCCGCTGGTGGTGGGACAGACCTGGACGGAATCGGCGTCGGGGCTGGAGCGGGGGCGGCCGCCGGGGACGGGACAGCCGCCGCAGTCCTACCTGAGGGCGAGCGGAGCATTCCTGGGAGGCTGACAGGTGGCGAAAGTCGGGAGCACGGCGACGAGCACGGTCTTGCAGATGCTGGTGTCGCCCACGGGCTTGCCGTACGCGGTGCCGGCGATGGCGGTGCGAGAACGGCTGGAACTGGCGCAGATCGGCGTGGAGCAAGTGGCGGCGCAGAACGTCGGCTTCGAGCTGGCGGAGAAGAGCGCCGGGGTGACGTACCCGGCGGTGTATGTGTACTGCGAGGGTGTGGAGAACCTGCTGAAAGAGAAGTTCCGCACGTTCTCTGGCAGAGTGCACATGGCGGTGGAGGTGCGGGCTACGAGCGACCGGCTGGAAAGCGTCTCGCAGGAGTTGCAGGCCTACGCGGGCGCGGTGACCGACGTGCTGGACGCGCACCGCGGGGAATGGGCGCCGGGGATGTACTTCGCGGGAGGCTACAAGGTGGAGTTCGGGCCGATCAAGCGAGGCGGAAAACACTTCTTGCAGAGCGCCAAGGTGCAGTTCGACGTAGAGGCGAGCGCGTAGGGAAAACGGAAGGCAGAAGGCAGAAGGCAGAAGGCAAAAGGCAAAAGAAAGCCGGCCAAGGAGCGAGGGAGGATATGGCGTACGTATTATCGAGCGCTAACCGGCTGTACGTCGCGCTGGAGCAGGGCTACGGACAGGCGCCGGCGGTGGCGGCGGAGAATCGGATCCCGGCGGTGAAGCTCGCGGCGCAGCAACGGCTGGAACGACCGGAGCGGCGGGACAAGACCGGGAGCCGGACGTTTCCCGGGACGCCCTGGGGACTGAGAAGGCGGACCAACTACGAGCTGAAGACGTACATGACAGCCTGGGGCGAGCAGAGCCAGCCGCCCTGCTACGGGCCGTTCTTCGAGGCGGGCCTGGGCGGGGCCCCGTTGTCCTTCAACGGGGGCACGGCGGGAGAGAACTCGAGCGGCAAGATCCTGAACTTCTCGGCAGTGCACGGGCTGGCAGTGGGGCAGGCGGTGACGTTCGGGGCGGAGATCCGGTTTGTGGTGTCGATCATCAGCGACACGAGCGTGGAGCTGAACGCGCCGTTCACGCTGGCGGTGTCGGCGGGTTCGCCGATCGGCAAGACGGTGACATATGGGCCACAAACGGAGCTGGGCAGCGTGAGCCTGTTCGACTACTGGAGTCCGGCCACGGCGGTGCAGCGGATCATCTGCGGGGCGGGAGTGGACCGGATCCGGGTGACGGTGAACGGGGACTACCACGAGTTCGAGTTCCGCGGGCCGGCGAAGGACATCATCGACAGCGCGAGCTTTGCGGCCGGGCAGGGGGAGCTGCAAAGTTTCCCGGGGGAGCCAGCGGTAGAGGAGTTGGACTACTCGATCATCCCGGGGCATCTGGGAGAGGCCTGGCTGGGGGCCGCACCGGACCTGTTCTACACGGTGACGGGAGCGGAGCTGGTGGTGGACAACGACCTGGAGGTGCGGAACCGGGAGTTCGGCTGCAAGATGGTGCCGCCGTTTGCGATTTCGCCGGGGCGACGGAGGGTGACGCTGAACCTGGAGCTGTACGAGCAGGATGATGACGCCACCAAGGCGCTGTACCAGGCGGCGCGGCAGCAATCTCCGGTGGCGGTGATGTTCCAGTTGGGGCAGCAGGCGGGGCAGCTTTTCGGGGTGTACCTGAAGAGCGTGGTGCCGGAGGTGCCGGAGTTCGACGACAGCGACCGGCGGCTGGAGTGGCGGTTCCGGGACTGCCAGGCGCAAGGCACGGTGGACGACGAGATCTACATCGCGTTCGGGTAAACCACATGCAATACGAGAGTACGGTGAGTGTCGAGTCGGCGAGCTGTCCGGGCGTGCGGTTCAGCGTGAACCGGATGTCGTTTGGACGGCGGCTGGAGCTGCTACGGCGGGTGCGGGAGCTGGCGGGGAAGGCGGAGTTCCTGGAGGCGGGGGACGATCCGCGGGAGAAGATCGAGGCCACGTTGCTGGTGGGCGAGATCGACCGGCTGTACCTGCTGTGGGGGCTGGCCGGGATCGAGGGTCTGGAGGTGGACGGGCGAGCGGCCACGCCCGAGGTGGTGGTGGAGGCGGGGCCGGAGCCGTTGTGCCGTGAGATCCTGGCGGCGATCAAGGCGGAGGCAGGGCTGAGCGAGGAAGAGCAAAAAAACTGAGGGTCGCCTTCCATTTTCAATTTGCGAACCGGGCCGGATGGAAGTGCGACGAATGCCGCAAGCAGGGCCTGGAGGCGAAGAGGCGGTGCGGGTGGGCGCCTGCGGCGCTGGCGACCCCGCGTCATGTAGTGTGGGCGCGGCGGAGCGTGGGCACGGAGGTCTGCCCGAGGTCGTACATCACGGCCGAGAGCCTGGCGTGGCTGGAAGGGTTCTACGCGTGGAAGAAGCTGGGGGGAACGCACCTGGAGGAAATGAGC
>CAZIRH010000071.1:0-14379 GCA_964541065.1 uncultured Solibacteraceae bacterium | reverse complement strand
TAGAATCAGCCCATGCTGGGCACACTGGGGCGGCCTCTCAGGCCGCAGCCGGCTTCCGGAGTTTGACTACGGCCGTACCGCCCTTGTGGTATAGTCAGTTCAAATCCTTCCCGGAGGGCACGCTAATGCCTAAAACTCCCAAGAAATGGACGCTAATGATCTGGATGGCCGGCGACAACGACCTCCAGGATTTCGGCGAATCCGATCTCAAGGAACTCAAGAAGGTCGGCTCCACCGACGACATCGACGTCGTGGTGCAGTTTGACCGCATGACCGACGACCACACCCGCCGCTACCACCTCCGCGCTGGTACGTCCCTGGACGCCGACCAGGTCCAGGAACTCGGCGAGACCAACACGGGAGATCCGGGCGTGGCCATCGACTTCTTCACTTGGGGCATCCAGCAGTGCCCCGCTGACCGTTACCTGGCCGTCCTATGGAACCACGGCAGCGGGATCGACGAGACTGACATCTACCGGCGGGCCGCGGCCCTCGGGATGAGTGTCGAACGCCGGGCGCGGCGCAGCTCGACCACCCTGCCGCGCGGCGTTGCCCGGGAGTTGTCCACGAGAACGTTCCGCCGAGCGCTGTTCGCCCCCACGGTGGACGCCGCTATGCAGCGCAGGGGAATCCTCTACGACGACACCTCGCGGGATTTCCTCGACAACATCGAGCTCAAGAAGGTGTTGGTGGAAGTCAAGAGAGCCGCCGGGCAGAAGATCGACCTGCTGGGCTTCGACGCCTGTCTCATGAACATGGTCGAAGTGGCTTTCCAGGTCCGCCAGGGCGCCGGGTTCGTGGTGGGCTCCGAAGAGGTGGAGCCTGGGGAGGGCTGGCCCTACGACAAGATCCTGGCCGATCTGGCGGCGAAGCCCGCGATGACGCCGCCAGAGCTGGGCGCGGTGATCGTCAAGCGTTACATCGCATCGTACACGGGAGAGCAGGTCACCCAGTCGCTGGTTTCTCTGGACCGTGCCGCCGCGCTGGGCCGCGCGGTCAGCGTGCTGGCCGATCACCTGATCGCCGCGATCAAGACTCCCGCCGAGTATGCCGCCGTCACCAAGTCGATCCTGAGAGCCCAGCGCTACTCGTCGAAGGACTTCATCGACCTGTACGATCTGTGCGAGCAGTTCAAGCAGCTCGTGAAGTCCGCTAAGGTCAAGGCCGCGGCCGAGGAGACCATCCAGGCGCTCGCCGGCGCCTCGCCTTTCGTGCTCGCCGAGAAGCACAAGGGCGCCACCGTGGCCCGTTCCCACGGCGTCGCGATCTACTTCCCGCGCGGCGACACCAGCGTGGCCTACGACCGGCTGGATTTCGCCAAAGAGGCCCGCTGGGACGATTTCATCAGCGCCTACCAGCGCTAGTGTCGTGTCTGGAGCATCGGGGATTGGAAGGTGTGAAAAAACCCGGGGACACTCGGGGCTGTCCCCGATTCTCCCAAGGAGGCCACCGTGCCGGCTCGAAGAGAGAGCACTGTTCGTCTGCTGGGTGAGGGTTGGGACCTCATCCCGATGCCTACCCCGGGGAGGCGCCGCGCCGCCGCAGCCGTTCCGCCGGATGACTTCATCACGCGGCTAGCTGCCGCCGGGCCGCTGGAGCTGGAACAGACCGCCACCGCCCGGCGGCACGCTCGCCGCGGTGCTGCCGAACCGCCGCCGCTCGACCTCGCGATCGACTCGGCTCCGGGCGAGCTGCGCCTGCTCGCTGTGCGGCACGCCTCCGGGGCCATCACGTTTCACCTCCCTCTGGCGACAACCGTTCGCCGTGGGCGCCCGGTACGGGAGACCCAGCGATTCCAGCTCACGCTCGGCGAGGCGATCGAGCCGCCGGAGCGTCGCGGGCCGCTGGGAAAAGCAGCCGTCCTGTTCGTGCTGAAGATCGTTGGCGAGGTGGCAGAACGCTCCATCCCTGCGCTGGCGCGCACCTGGGAAAGCGCCGCCTGGAGGCGCAAAGGGCTCCGAGAGGGTCTGCTGCGCTTCACCGCGGGAGGCGGGTTCTCGCGGCTCACCGATCCGAGCGCACTGGCCGCGCCTCCGCAACGCAACCTGCTGTTGATCCACGGGACCTTTTCCAATGCCGTGGACAGCTTCGGCCGCCTGGCCCACACCGCGGGCTCCGATGGCCAGACCCTCTTCGCGGCGCTGGGCCCGGTTCACGGCGACCGCATCTTTGCGTTCAATCACTTCACCGTGAGCCGCTCGCCCGAGCAAAACGCCCGGGCGCTGCTCGAGGCCCTGCCCGATCGGCCCACCCTCTTCGATAGCGTGACGCACTCGCGCGGCGGCCTGGTGTTGCGCCACCTGGCCGAGCGCCGCGACTTGTTCGGCGGCCTCGCCGAACGCTTCCAGCTTGGCCGGGCAGTTCTGGTGGCCTCCCCGAACGAGGGAACGCCGCTGGCCTCGCCCAGCCGCTGCGAGCACTTCCTCACCTGGCTGGCCAACCTCCTGGACTTCCTCCCCGAGCACCCGTTCACTGTGGGCCTCGAGTTCCTCAGCCAGGCCCTGGCGTGGCTGGCCCGACGGGCCGGTGGCGCGCTGGCGGGCCTCGCCGCCATGGATAGCGCGGGCCCTGTGGTCGCCCAGCTTCAGGCGGAACCGCACCCGCCCGCAGAAGCCTACTCGGCCCTGGTCGCCAACTACGAGCCGGATGCCGGCTTGGTGCAACGAATGGCGGACGCCGGACTGGATGTCTTCTTCGGCTCGGCCAACGATCTGGTGGTGCCGACCGAAGGCGGCTGGAGGGTGGATCCTGCCGCTCCGCCCGCCATCTCCGGCTCGCGCATCGGCTGCTTCGGGCGCGGCGGCAACCTGCCCGGCCCGGACGGCGCCCCGGTCCATCACACCAACTTCTTCTCCCAGCCCGCCACGGTGGACTTCCTGGTGCGCGCGCTGCGTGGCGATCCCCAGCCGCTCCCACCGCTCGACCCCGGCCAGAACCTGCCTTTCCGCGGCCGGCGCGGAGCGGCCGCCGTGCCCACGCCCGCGCCGCTGCCCGCACCTGTGTCTCCGCCCGCGGCCGCCTGGCCGTCGGCCGGCCCCCGCGAACCGTCTCTGGAAGAAGTCTTCCACATCTGCGTCCTCGCACCCGAGGCCACGCCGAGAACGGCGGACCTGATGGCCACGTTCCGCAACGCCCGGGTGCTCGAGAAGCTGGATCTGCGCGGCGGGGAAGCCGGCCGGCGCTGGCACAGGATCATCGCCATGCAGGAGCGCATCCGCAACTACATCGAGGGCAAGCCTGGCGCTACCGACCTGCCCCACGGCGACGAGTTGGTGGGCTTCGGCCAGACGCTCTTCGAGACCTTGTTCCCGGGCGGGGTCCGCCGTCTCTACGATGTGGCGCGCGCCGCGCAGGGCTCCCGCCGCCTGAACCTCGTGTTCACCTCGATGGTCGATTGGATCGCCGACAAGCCTTGGGAGTTCGCCTACGACCCCGGGCGCGACACTTTTCTGGCCACCGAGGAGATCAACCTGGTGCGCAACGTGCTCACTGCCATTCCCGCGGATCGCATCGAGCCGCGCGCAGGCCCGCTGCGCATCCTCGTGGTGGTCGCTCAGCCCCTCGGGACCGGTCACCTCTCGGTCGAGGAGGAAACCGAAGTGATCCGCAGCGGGTTCCGGCGCTTGACCGATGCCGGGCTGGCCGAAGTGGAGGTGCTCGTCGATGCCTACCCGGCGCGGCTGCATCGCGCCCTGGAAGCTTCCTCCCGCCCCTTCGACGCGCTCCACTTCATCGGGCACGGCGCGTACGACCCGCGCGCCGGACTGGGCTATCTGATATTCGAAAACGAGCAGGGCGGCCTCCAGCGGCTGGACTCGCAGGTGTTCCGGCAGATCGTCTGCCGCCGCGACATCCGCCTGATCTTCCTGAACGCTTGCGAAACCGGCCGGGGCGGAACCGCCGAGTTCAACCGCGGGGTGGCGCCGGCCCTGGTGGCGGGCGGCGTGCCCGCGGTCGTCGCCAACCAGTACAGCGTGCTGGACACCTCGGCCACCTCCTTTGCCCGTCACTTCTACTGGGCCTTGGCCCAGGGGCGGTCGATCGGCGAGGCGGCCCGGGAAGCGCGGGTGGCGGTGAACTACTCGATCAGCGGGGAAGCCATCGACTGGGCGGTCCCGGTGGTCTACGCGCGCGATCCCACCGACGCCCTCTGCCCGCCCCGCGAAGGATTCGCCGAGGAGACCGCCGAGATCGCCGCCTCCCGCCTCCGGCGTGGTGAGCGGACGCGCACCGAGCGCGTCGCGCTGTGGGACATCCAGCGCGTGATCCCGCGCCTGGACCGTATCGCCGAGACCCTCACCGCCGCCCAGGGTCTCTTTGGCTTCGAGGCCGTGTACTGGCCGGCTCCGCTCGGCACCTGGCGCCGCGAGACGACCGAAGGAGTCGCCTACCTGCACGCGCCCAAGGTGGCCCAGCGCCTGGCGGAGAAGCCCGCCGAGCTCGGAGTGGACCGCTTGATCGCCATTGCCAACCTTCTTCTGCGAGACGATGAGACGCTCAACCTGTATTTCTGGGGGGACCCCGGCGGGTGGATTTCCATCTTCTCCACCGCCGGGCTACTCGAACAGTTGCGGGCACCGGAGCTTACCGCCGAGCGCATGATCGTCAACGCCGTGGCCGCTTCCCTGGCCGGCCTTCCATCGCACAGCAAGGGCGACCAACGCTGCGCTCTCTACTTCAACCCCGAGCGCGACATCCGCTTGATCGCCGGCCCCCTGCGCTTCTGCGCGCCGTGCGCCAGGAAGCTCCGGCGGGCTCCGGCCCGGCTCGCGGCGCTCGAGCGCCTGCTGCGCGTCTACTGAGACAGCAGTTTTGTCACTCCCGGAGTGAACACCGGGTAGATGCCGTCGGCATCGGGCCTGACCGGCGGCTCCATGTCGATGCGGCATTCCTCCGGCCGCGGCGGGTAGTAGAAGTCGGACGCCGTGATCTGCTCCCAGGTGACTTCCTGGCCCGTGTAGCAACTGAACTGGCCCATCACAACGGTCAGCGTGCTGGGAACCATGTACTCGCCGTTGTTGAGGGGCTTGCCGGAGCGGATGGCCTTGAACAGCTCGACGTGCTCGACATCATACGGGTTGGCCTTCACTCCGCTGTACTGCCATTTGGTTTCGCCCTCGATGCGCGTTTGGGTGGTGTAGCAGCGCCCCTTGGTGCCGATCAGGAGGCTGGAGTTCTCGTTGTAGCAGTTGTCGATGGTCCGGCAGAGGGCATACATCTTCACGCCGCTCGCAAACTCATACACGACGGCGTGATGGTCGAACACGTTGCCATAGATCTCCCCGCGCAGGGTCGAGCGTCCGCCCATGCCGTGCGCCCGCATGGGCACCTGCTCACGGAGCGCCCACCTGGCGCGGTCGAGATTGTGGATGAGGGTTTGGGGCACGTCGTCTCCCGACAGCCAGTTGAAATGGTATTGGTTGCTGGCCTGATATTGGACTTCGGTTTGCCCTCGACGCCGCGGGTACAGCGCGTAGGGCGGGCGGAGCCAGGTCTCTTGAATGGCCACGATGTCGCCGATGGCGCCGCCGTGCACGCGCTGGATCGTCTCGCGGTAGCCGGGATGATACCGGCTTTGCAGGCCAGACACCACCGATAGCCCTTTCTTCCGGGCCAGCTCGCAGGCGGCACGCACCACCTTGACCCCCGCCGGGTCGATGCCGTGCGGCTTCTCCACGAAGACGTGCTTGCCGGCCTCGAGGGCCGCCCGCATGTGCAGCGGGTGGAACTTCGCCGCATTGGCGATGAGCACCACATCGACGCTCTCGATCACTTGTTTGTACCCTTCGAAGCCGTCGAAACAGTGATCGTCGTCAACGGCGACCTGCTGCGGATACTTCAGCCTAAGCGCGGTGCGCTTCTCATGGACGCGATCCATCAGCATGTCGGCCATGGCGACCAGGCGAACCCCCTGGTCGGCGTTCATCGCGTTCATGGCCGCGGCCTCGCCGCGGCCGCCGCAGCCCACGACTCCGATGCGAATCGTGTCGCTGCCGGCCACGTACCCGCCCAGGTTCACGGCCGAAGCCGCGACCACCGAGGCCTTGAGAAAACCGCGACGCGTGGTCCGCCGGCTCATTCCAGGTTCGTCAGCATGGTTCATCGTATGGCTCCTTCGAAGAGTTCTTGCTGCTGTCAGACGCAGCCCGGCATTCAGTGTAATTCAATCGATCCGGTGGCGCGAAAGCCTGAAGGCAGGGTGAATCTGGTAGCATCGTGGCATGACCGAAGTCACCCGCCGGGACAGCCTCCGGCAGACCTTGACCGCGTTGGCTGGAGCAGGCATGGCGCCGGCCCTGGCCGGGGCGGGCGCGCCGGCTCGCCAGGCTGCGGCGCCCGGTCGAGCGCGCATCAAGCTGGCTCTGGCACTGGGTCTGAACCGGCAGCCATGGCTCCGGCTGGCCCGCCAGATCGGCGTCAATCACGTCATAGCCGGCGTGGTGCCGGCGCTGGCGAAAGTCACGCCGGATCGGTACGAGGAAGCCCTGGAGAAGGTCAAAGCCGACTACCGGGCGGCCGAGCTGACCATCGCCGGCATCGAGGGCCACCCGGTTCCCGCGGAGCGCATCAAGCTGGGAGTGCCCGGCTGGGAGGAGGAGCTCGAGAAGTACTGTGCCGCCGTGAAGGCCATGGGCAAGGTGGGGCTCACCATGCTCTGCTACAACTTCATGGCCGGCCTGGGCTGGTACCGCACCAACGTCAAGGTGGCCGAGCGCGCCGGCGCTCTGACCAGCGAGTTCGACAACCGCGTCGCCCAGCAGCAGGGGCTCACCCGCTGGGGCGAGGTCAGCGAGGAGAAGATCTGGGAGAACATGGTGCGCTTCCAGAAGGCGGTCATCCCGGTAGCCGAGGCGGCCGGCGTGAAGATGGCGCTGCACCCCGACGATCCGCCCATCTCCCCCCTGCGCGGCATCGGACGCATCCTGACCAGCGCCAAGAACTACCGCCGCGTGCTCGACATCGTGCCCAGCCCGGTCAACGGCATCACTTTCTGCCAGGCGAATTTCAAGGCCATGGGCGAGAATATCGAAGCGCTGGCGCGCGAGTGGTGCACCAAGAAGAAGATCTTCTTCGTGCACTTCCGCGATATCGAGGGCAACGCCGAGCACTTCCGGGAAACCTTTCACGACAACGGCCCCACCGACATGGCCCGCATGCTACAGGTCTTCCACAAGTACGGCTTCGACGGACCTATACGGCCGGACCACGCCCCGACGCTGGAGGGCGAGCCCAGCGACTTCCCCGGCTACGGCATCCAGGGCCGGATGTTCGCCATCGGTTACATGAAGGGCATCCTGGACGGGCTGCGCATTCCCTACGCATGAGACCGACGCTCAGGCTGCTCGACCAGCGCCTGCTCGAGAGCATCATCACCGAGGCGCGCGGCCTGCTCTCCAAACTGGGCGTCGAGATTCACAACCGGCAGGCGCTCACCGTGCTGGCCGAGCATGGCGCCGCGGTGAACTTCGAGCAGTGGCACGCCCGCCTCACCGATGGCCTCATCGACCGGGCGCTGGCCTCCGTCCCGCGCTCGTTCAAGCTGTACGATGTGCTCGGGAACGAGACCCACCACTTCGCGGGCGACAATGTCTACTTCACCCCCGGCTCGGCCGCCATCAACATCCTGGACGGTCGCACCGGCGAGCTGCGCCCGCCCACCACGGCGGACTACATCCGGTTCGTAAAGCTGACCAGCGGCCTCCCGCACATCGCCTCGCAGAGCACCGCACTGATCCCTGCCGACGTTCACTCGGCAGTCGCCGACAGCTACCGGCTCTACCTGAGCCTCCTGTACGGGGAGAAGCCCGTGGTGACGGGAGCCTTCACCATCGAATCCTTCGAGCTCATGAAGGACCTTCAGTTGGCCGTGCGCGGCAGCGAGCAGGCGCTGAAGGCCATGCCGCTGACCGTTTTCTCCTGCTGCCCCACGGCGCCCATCAAGTGGAGCGACGTGACCAGCCAGAACCTCCTCGATTGCGCCCGCTTCTTCATCCCCGTCGAGCTGGTGTCCATGCCGCTGGCCGGATTCATGGCCCCGGTGACGCTCACCGGGAGCCTCATCCAGCAGACCGCCGAGAACCTAAGTGGCGTAGTGGTGAGCCAGCTTGCCAGCCCGGGCGCGCCGCTGCTGTGGGGTGGCTCGCCGGCCATCTTCGATGTCCGCTTCGAGACCACGCCCATGGGCGCGATCGAGACCATGATGCTCGATTGCGCCAATAGTGAAATCGGCAAGCGGCTGGGGATGCCCACGCAGGGCTACATCGCCTTGAGCGACGCCAAGCAGCTTGACGCGCAGGCCGGCCTCGAGACCGGCATGGGCGCGGCGCTCGCGGCCCTGTCGGGCATCAACAGCATCTCGGGTCCGGGCATGCTGGACTTCGAAAGCTGCCAGAGCCTGGAGAAGCTGGTCGTGGACAACGAGATCTGCGGCATGACCTACCGCTTGCTCGAAGGGATCGAGCCGCGGGAAGACTTCCCGGCGCTGCCCATCTTCCAGGAACTCCTGCGCGAGAAGCACCTGCTGATCGCCGATCACACCCGCCGCCACCTGCGCCAGGAAATCACTTTCCCGGGCGCGGTCATCGATCGCGCCAACCGCGCCCGCTGGCTCCAGGACGGCCGCCTGACCCTGCGCCAGCGCGCCGCCCGTGAGGTCGAGCGCCTCCTCGACCGCTACACCCCCTCCCGCCTCCCCGACGACGCCAAATCCGTCCTCACCCGCCTCATGCTCCGCGAAGCGCGGCAGCACGGGATGGACCGCCTGCCGGCTCCGGAAGACTGAGCCTGCGCATCCGGTTTCAACAGGTTCGCCCTGTTCAGGGCGCGGGCCCCGCCGCAACTGAGGCTCGGAGCCGCCGATGTGTCAGAATAACCTCAAGAGAGGTCTACGTGTGGATCGCAGCCTCGGCCGCATTATGAAGCCTGTGTCCCAACTCCCGGTTCGGCACCGACTCGGTGTTCGGCACCAAGCGCCCCGAAGCGACGGGCTGGAGGGCCAACTGTAGGCACGGCGTATGGCATTCATCCGTCCACGCCTGACCGAGTTTCATGGCATCTACCGAACTCAGACCGAGTTGGACTTCGCGATCCCGCTCCTTGACGAAGACATCCCGCTCTATGTGGACCCATTCTTGCTCTGGAAATCCCCCTCATACCAGGACAGGTCTTTGCACGCGTCGATCCTCAATAGTTTCAACCACTTAGGCTACCTCGCAAAAATCGGAAAGGACGAACAAGCAATAACGCAACTCGTGATCGGATCCGAGTGCGACGAGGTCGGGCTCGGCCTCTCAGCCAAGCGTAAAGGAGTACGCATCGGTCGTAGCCAGGCGGCGGAGATTCTGGAGCTGTTCCGCCGTGTCCCCGAGTACGATCGTCGAGGCTTCACCCATTTTGAAGAAATCCAGTTCTTCGTTGACGGCATATCAAAGGACCGGATCAGCGATTTTGCCTGCAGTTTCATGAAGTCGTTCTTGATTGACTTCACCATCGATCAATGCGAATCGCTCGGAATCCCGATGGCCGACTGCACGATCAACTACGTTTACGATCTGCCGCGATACGGGTTCGCCGAGCACCTAGCCACCAGACTCCCCGTGCACCCGCACAGCGGGGCCCTACTGCTTCTGGTCCCGAAACGCTGGCTCCGATTTGGACCGTGGATTAGCTTCGACGAGTACTTCAAAGCCTACTGCCCGCGCGATGAAATCTTTAATCCGGGCGAGCCTATGACGCGGGTCGCGGTGTTGCATTACAACCGCGACCACTACGGCGTCGTCGAGGCCTACGTCAGGGAGCAGGAGCGCACGTTCGCCGACTGCACCAATGATCCCCTCTTTACGCAGATCCCGGTCGTCTCCGCCAAACGCAAAATGAGCGACGTCAGGAAGATTCCGGCCGGCAAGGATGACAAGGCGCATCGCAGGTACGAGGCCGCAGTTGGCCAGCTTTTGGCCTCCCTGCTATACCCTCACCTCGACTTTGCCGCCGAGCAGAGCCGAACTGAGTCCGGTGTGCTCATTCGCGACCTCATCTTCTACAACAATCGGAGCCATCCATTCCTCAGAGAAATCTTTGATGAATACGGGAGCAAACAGATCCCTATGGAACTGAAGAACGTCGCCAACGTTGAGCGAGAGCACATCGACCAATTGAACCGCTACATGGCGGATGAACTGGGCCGATTCGGCGTGCTCGTCACGCGAAGGGAATTGCCCTCATCAAGGCGTCGCGATACAATCGATTTGTGGTCGGGTCAGCGGCGATGCATCATCGCTCTCACGGATGCTGATCTGGAACAGATGGTGGACGTGTTTGAGAGCAGGCAGAGGTCGCCTCTGGACGTGTTGACGAAGAAGTACATCGAGTTCCGCCGTGAATGCCCGTCGTAAAGGAGGTCCGGTGATCACAAGAGAGCAGGTCGACCAGCTTGAGAAGCTGATGGGTCAGTTGGATAGCCTGCACGCTGAGTTGTCGGCGTTGTCCAGGAAGTCGCCTAACGACGCGGTGAACGCGTTCAAGATGCGGTTCGTGAATAGGGTGCTGAAGGAGTGCAACGACTTTCTTGGCCCGAAATACACGCCGTTCGCAGACTTTCAGGAGTTCAACTTGGACGAGGTTCCGTCAAATAGCGATGTGACGTTCATGGTTTCGCAGTACATGCAGGCAGCCGAGAAATTTCGGTCAGATCATATAGAGATGGACCTCGGAACCTGGTATTACGATCTGCCCGAGGATGCGCGGTCTGTGAGCGCTGCCGAGCCGGCGAAGCTTCGGAAGTGAATGCAATGGCGAAGAAGGCTATTTCACCGAGTGGGGTCGAGCCAAGAACGACCGCTGAGAAGGTTGCGGTTTACGAGACAACGGGACCACTGTTGCGGGCAATGCAAGAGGAGTTGCGGGAGCTTGCCAAGAAGAGGCCGGAGGCAACCCTGAGCAAGAGCAAGGTCGCGCTGGTTAACCGCTTGCTGTCGGACATTAAGGAACTGTTGCGGGAGGAAAGCGAGAGCAAGTACCTGGATCTACTTGACGAGGAAACGCTGCCCCAATACAGCGACGTGGTTTTGATATGTCCCAGTTTGCAGCGGCTCTTAGGGGTTTTCAACACCGCTACTTTGCCATGGAGGAGTTCGGCCCGGGAGGCGAGTGGCGGATCTGGTGACCTCGTGGCATGAGGCCTGAAAGGGCCCGGCGCCCTATGGACGAATTCGTGCTTCCGCCGAGCCTCCCAGTCGCACTACGTTCTGCGTGCGATTGCCACTGGAATCGGTGCGAATGACGCGGTGTGACATCGATTTGGTACCGTTAACGACTGATTTCGACGATTGACATTCAGGGGTTGAAGGTTACGGCTCTCCGGAGAGCCGGGAGGCCTCACGTCCAGGCGCACGTGGCCCACCCACAACACGCCGCCCGAGGCGTGGCTAGTCGTCGACAACGAGATCTGCGGCATGACCTACCGCTTGCTCGCAGGGATCGAGCCGCGGGAGGACTTTCCCGCCCTCCCCATCTTCCAGGAGCTGCTGCGCGAAAAGCACCTGCTGATCGCCGACCACACCCGCCGCCACCTGCGCCAGGAAATCACTTTCCCGGGCGTGGTCATTGATCGCGCCAACCGCGCCCGCTGGCTCCAGGACGGCCGGCTCACCCTCCGCGAACGCGCGGCGCGGGAGGTCGAGCGCCTCATCGACCGCTACACCCCCTCCCGCCTCCCCGACGAAGCCAAATCCGCCCTCTCCCGCCTGATGCTCCGCGAAGCCCGCCGTCACGGCATGCAGAACCTGCCAGCGGCAGCAGAGTCAGGCCAGTCGGACAGGTTGAAGCCGATGTAGACTGGGAGAGGTGGGGCCAGGCTGCCAACGGCCCGCCAGAGGACATCGGGGCGGCGGTCCATGACCCTCTGGAACTAGGGAGGTTTCATTGACTTCCTATCGAATTGAACAGGCGTCGGTGAGCTGCCGCTGGAGGTGTGCCCAGATGCTGCACGCGCTGCCTTCGCCGGGGACGCCTCAGTTTGCCAAGTTGACCGGAGCATTGCAGCCGTTCGGAGTAGAACCTCGGGGCATCACCTTCGAGGCCCCGTCCGCGCGGATGGCAGACGTATCGCTGAATTTTGCGCTGCTTCGTGCGGAGATTCGGCTTCAGATCACCTATGAGGGCTTTGAGATTCATGTCGCTCGGCTCTTGGATGAGCATGTGGCGGTGATCCCGAGGTTGGCCGGAATCGCGCGCCACGCGCTCCAGGAGTGCTCCCCGGATGGGGCCCTTGGGCGCTACGAGGTTACGCACTCCGCACATCTGGCTTTGGAGCCGGGCAAGGCCGTCTCGATACTCGCAGAGCATCTGCCCTCGAAAGCGCAGGATCAGGAGCTGGTACCGGACGGCTTTGCGTACAGGATACAGCGGCCGGATCGCCCAGAAGTGATCGAAATGCGCCTGTTTGTTGCTCAGTCGCTCCTACTCAAGGAGGCAGTCTGGGTCCAGCTCGTCGCCGTCTACCAAGGTGAATTGCCCGCCGAGGAGTTGGCGCACAAGGCGGTTGACGACACCTTGGGAGCTCTCGCCAAGCTGGGCCTGGAGGATCAGCGGGTAGACACAAAATGAGCGCCCCACGACTCGCCGAGCACAGGCAGCCCGTGCAATGGCCGCAGCAAGAGCCTTCTGACTCGGAACCGGGCCCGGTTGGAAGACACGGGTTCTTCTCGGATTCTGCACGCGCCTGGCGGGCAGCTCTGCTGGGCTGTAATCAAACGGCCCCTTCACAGCTACTGGAGAGGACCGCCAGACCGACGGAAAACCCGTTCGCAGCATTGTACGCTGCTGAGAACGTCGCTCCGGTCCTCACTGCTTCGCTCATCGGGCGAGACGTTGGGTTGGGTGCGCAGCGGGCACAGATCGCTCCGGGACGTCCCGGGAAACCCGCTCAGCCGGCTGGCCGGCCAACGGTTCGGCGTGTGCCATATATCGATCGTTCACGAGAAATGCGCTGGATTCGCGAACACCAGGCTGAGTATGCGGATCAGTGGGTGGCCTTGGACGGCGACCGAGTGATCGCCGCCGGTTCGGATGCCAAGGCGGTGTTTGCGGCCGCAAAAGCCGCGAGGGTGGGGAGACCCTTGTTCGTTCATATGGAGCCCAAGGATGCGCTGCCGTTTGGGGGTTGGTGAGCTTGCCGTATCCGCTTGAGTTCCAGGTGTCCCACCACTACGAGGACGTGCCATCGGGCATCCCCCTCCCGGTTGTCTTGCGGGTCGGCAACCAAGAGGTTGAGTGGACAGCCAAACTGGACACGGGGGCCCAGTACTGTGTGTTCGAACGTGAGTGCGGGGAGCAGTTGGGACTGACCATTGAAGACGGGCAGCCGCAAAGGATGGAAGGCCCAAGGGGCCAGGGTTTTGACACATTCGGGCACGAAGTGACCATAGAAGTACTCGGATACCCGGTTCTGAGCACTGTGTTCTTCCCCATAGACCCTGGCTTCCGGAGGAGCGTCCTTGGCCGCGTCGGCTGGCTGAACAAGTTCCGCCTTGCCCTCATCGACTACGACCGTCATCTCTACCTGAGCGCCTACGACCAATTGCCATAGGCGAGAAGCACCTGCTGATCGCCGGCCACACCCGCCGCCACCTGCGTCAGGAGATCACCTCCCGCCTGATGGCCCGCGAAGCCCGCCGTCACGGCATGGACGCCCTGCCGGCCAGAGAAGACTGAACCCGCGCTCCGGTTCCGCTCGCCCCCCTCACGGCGCGCGCCGCACCGCCACCATCGCCAGCTCGCAACCCGGCACGGTCTCTGGGAAGCGGATGGGGGAATCTGCCCCGCGCTCGAGTTGCCGATGCACTCCGGCATCCACCACCGCGGCGGCGAAGTACAACTCCTGGCCCCGGTCACGCGCGTTGCCGTGGTCCACGCGCACCGCCCAGCGCCCGCTTTCGATGCGCGCCGGCCCAACTGCTTGCGGCCGCCAGCGGCCCAGCGGCTTCCGACGGCCCAGGACCCACAAGTAGGCCCCACCAGGGATCGACGCCCTCCCCTCCACGACGCCCGTCGGGCCCAGTGTCTCACCCGGCCGCGGCGCCAGGATCTCCACGCGACAGCCTCTGGTGTCCACCGGCGCCGCCGCGCTCGGTGGCGAGTCCATCCTCGCCCTGCTCGCCAGGAAGGTCACGACGTTCAGCATGAGCGTGAAGGTCACGATGGCCACCAGCAGCGGCTTGTACTTCTCTTTCATCCGTCTCCTCCCCGCGCTTCAAAGCAGACTGGCCTTGGGGGTCAGCGCTTCAGCGTGCCGGAACCGGAGCTCGCCCCACCGGTAGATGCCGATCAGCGGTAACCGTCCGGTGAACCCATCTTTCGCGGATTGAGCCTGCGGCTGATACT
>CAZIRH010000070.1:0-14653 GCA_964541065.1 uncultured Solibacteraceae bacterium | reverse complement strand
GCATAATTACAAGTGGAGGGCCTGTGCAACCTGCCTACATCACCAGATCCCTCGAACCTGCCATCCTGTGTGCCGCCGCCCAGTTCCCGGCCGTCGTCCTGACAGGCCCCCGCCAGTCCGGTAAGACCACCCTGCTCAAGCACCTGTTCGGCTCCACCCACGCCTACCTGTCACTGGAACTGCCGGACGTTCAGGCCGCCGCCACCGGCGATCCCCGCGGTCTGCTGGAGGCCTACCCGCCTCCGGTCATCTTCGACGAGGTCCAGCATGCGCCTGTGCTGCTCCCCTACATCAAGGAGCGCATCGACGCCCGTCGTTCCCAGACCGGTCAGTACCTCCTAAGCGGCTCCCAGAACCTCCTGCTGTTGGAGCGGATCACCGAATGCTTGTCCGGCCGCGCCGCCGTGCTCCGACTGCTCCCGCTATCCCACCGCGAGACCGCCAGCCAGCCGCAGGCGCCGCTCCCTTGGGAGGTTTCAGAGACCAGAACCGCCCCTTCCAGGCCGGCCTTCTCTGACCTCTGGCAGAGTTTCCTGCGCGGCGGCTACCCGGAACTGGCCGTCCACCCCGACCGCGATCTGCGCCTGTGGCACGCCAGCTACATTCAGACCTATCTGGAGCGGGATGTCCGCTCCATCCGCCAGGTCGGCGACCTGGCCTCGTTCCAAGCCTTCCTGAGGGCCTTGGCGGCGCGCAGCGCCCAGCTCCTGAGCCTCACCGATGTCGCCCGCGACCTGGGCGTCGCTGTCAACACCGCCAAGGCCTGGCTGTCGGTCCTCGAGGCTACTCATCAGGTCATCGTTCTGCGCCCCTACTTCGCCAACGTGGGCAGGCGACTCGTGAAGACTCCCAAGGTGTATTTCATCGACTCCGGCACGCTCTGCCACCTGGCGGGGCTGAAGGATCCTGGACACGCGGCCGCGGGCCCTTTGGGCGGCGCGATCCTCGAGACCGCCGTGCTGGCCGAGATCGTGAAGGCCCTTCTCAGTCGTGGCGAAGAGCCTCGGGTCTACTTCTGGCGCACCTCTTACGGTGCCGAGGTTGACATCGTGGTTGACACCGGCGCGAACCTCGTTCCCATCGAGGTCAAGCTCTCGGCGACGCCCAATGCGGGAATGGCGGCCCAGGTGAAGACGTTTCAGCAGTTGTTCGCCGGGAGAGCGGCCCCGGGCTATGTCATTCACCCCGGCGACATCCGCCTGCCGCTCGCGCCCGATGTGACGGCACTGCCGTTCGCCGCGCTCTGACCACCTCCCGATTCCCCTCGCACTGCCTCTCCGCCGCATAGGCGGCCTGCTGGTGCAGCCGCACCCGCATAGGCGGCCCGCCGCGCGGTCAGCGCCCGATCACTACCCGCACCTCGCCGGGCCGCACCTCGAGGCGCTCGATGCGGTGCGCCAGCTCGAACGGCTGCCCGATCTTCGCCTCCGGGTAGTACGGCAGCACGAAGTTCCGGATCAAGAAGTCCAGCGCCGCCCCTTCGACCGCCCAGCCTGATATCTCGACCCGCTCCAGCTCGAAGGTGGCCCGGCCGGCGCCCGAGCGGATGCGGGCCTTCACCCGCACCGGCCGCTCCCCCGCCAGCAGCCGCGCCAGCAGGCGGTTCATCGGCTGCCCCAGCGCCTGCCGCAGCTTCGGAAAGTCGATGTAGGCGGCCCCCAAGGCCGTCCTGTTGCCCAGCTCCACCCGCGGATCTCGGATGCCCTCCGGCGCCACCGTGCTCACCTCCCGCCGGGCGTACGCCGTCAGTTCCTGCGGCCGCAGCGTGACGTAGGTCCCCGCCGCCACACGCTCGCTCCGGATCAGCTCGATCTTGCGCCTGGCGCTGCGGTAGTCGGCCTCGCCCTCCCCCAGCAGGGCCGCCGCCAGCGCCAGCGCCGCCAGGCCCTTCATGCCCTTATTGTAGGGTTCCCGCGGTACGGTGTTGTGGCGCCGTTTTCGTGCTAGAATCATTCAGTTTGTGACAGACAGTGGAGGAGTCATGTCGGCTGAGCAGATTGAACAGAAGGTCAAGCAGATCATCGTCGAGCAACTGGGCGTGGATGAGAGCCAGGTGGACCACACTGCCTCCTTCGTGGATGACCTGGGGGCCGACTCCCTGGATATCGTGGAGTTGATCATGGCCTTCGAGGAGGCCTTCGACTTGGACATTCCCGACGAGGAGGCCGAGAAGATCGCCACCGTGAAGGACGCCATCGACTACATCGAGAACAAGACGCCCAAACAGTAACCGAGGTGCGTCTCAGCGCCGCGGATCAGGAGCAGGACTTTGACGCGCAGGGTTGTCATCACAGGTATCGGGCTGGTTTCCCCGCTGGGCGTGGGAACGGAGCCGAGCTGGCAGGCCATGCTCGCGGGGCGCAGCGGCGTCTCCCGCATCACCGCGTTTGACGCTTCCGCCTTCTCCTGCCGCATCGCCGCCGAGGTCAGGGGCTTCGAGCCGGAGCGCTGGGTCGAGCGCAGAGAGATCAAGAAGATGGGGCGCTTCATCCCGTTCGCCATCGCCGCCGCCGACATGGCGCTCCAGGCCTCCCGCTTGAAGGTCACCCCGGACAACGCCGAGCGGGTGGGCGTCTTCATCGGCAGCGGCATCGGCGGTTTTGAGGTGCTCGAACGCGAGTTTGAGACCCTGCTGAGCCACGGCCCCAAACGCATCTCGCCCTTCTTCATTCCCGCCATCATCATCAATCTGGCGGCCGGCAATGTGTCCATCCGCGTGGGCGCCAAGGGCCCCAACTCCGCCACCGCCACGGCCTGCGCCACCGGCGCTCACGCCATCGGCGATTCCTACCGGATCATCCAGCGCGGCGACGCCGAGGCCATGATCTGCGGCGGCTCCGAAGCCCCCATCTGCCGCATGGGCATCGGCGGCTTCGCCGCCATGCGGGCGCTATCCACCCGCAACGAGGAGCCGGAGCGGGCCAGTCGCCCCTGGGACAAGAACCGCGACGGCTTCGTGGTCGGCGAAGGCGCCGGCATCCTGGTGCTGGAGGAACTGGAGCACGCCCGCGCGCGCGGCGCCCCCATCCTCGCCGAGCTGGTCGGCTACGGCATGAGCGCCGACGCTTTCCACATCACCGCCCCTAGCGAGGATGGCGACGGCGCCTGCCGCGTCATGCAGAGCGCCCTGCGCGACGCCGGCCTGGAGCCCTCGGTGGTCGATTACGTCAATGCCCACGGCACTTCGACCGAGGTGGGCGACAAGGTCGAAACCCTCGCCCTCAAGAGGTGCTTCGGCGAGCACGCCTACAAGCTGGCCGTCAGCTCCACCAAGTCCATGACCGGCCACCTGCTCGGCGGCGCCGGTGGTTTCGAAGCCGGCGTCACGATCCTGGCCATCCGCGACCAGATCGCGCCCCCCACCATCAACTACGAGGTCCCCGACCCCGACTGCGACCTGGACTACGTTCCCAACCAGGCGCGGCCCATGCGCATCCACTACGCCCTCTCGAACTCCTTTGGCTTCGGCGGCACCAACGGCTGCCTGATTTTCAAGCGCTTCACCGGCTGATGTGGGGCCGGCTTCAGCCGGCCGCGGCCGCTTCGTCCGCTCGCCGCCTGCGCGTCGCCGTCGGCATTTCCTGATATTCTCGGAGATGATGCCGGACCGCTCGCGGGATTGGTTGCGCCAGGCCGAGAAGGATCTCGACCAGGCCGAGGACTCCCGTCGCACCGGCCGCCACGAGTGGGCCTGCTTTGCCGCCCAGCAGGCCGCCGAAAAGGCCATCAAGGCCCTGCACCTCAGCCTGGGCCAGGAGGCCTGGGGCCACGTGGTTGCCAGACTGCTCAGAGAGCTGCCCCCGGCGGCCGCCGCGCCCGAGGAACTCATCCAGAAAGCGCACGTGCTGGACGCTTACTACATTCCGGCTCGCTACCCCAACAGTCACCCCGAGGGCGCTCCGTTCGAACACTACGGCCCGCTGCAAAGCGAGGAGGCCGTCCGCTATGCCCGTGAGATCCTTGAGTTCGTCCGTACTCGCGTGGCCTGACGCGCGGGCCGTGGATCACGCCGTGCGCCGGTGGGTCCGCGAAACCCTCCCTCTCACACCCGAGGTGGTTCGCGTCGGCTACTTCGGCTCCTCCGCCCGTGGCGACTGCGGCGTGGGCAGCGACCTGGACCTCCTCATCATCGTCGAGCGCTCGGAAGAAGCCTTCGAGCGGCGGCCGGTGCATTGGGATCTTACCACGCTGCCCGTGCCCGCCGACGTACTCGTTTACACCGCTCAGGAGTGGGAATCCCTGCCCGCGCGGAGTCCCTTCGGCATCAGGCTCGCCAGCGAGACCGTCTGGGTCTACCAAAGAAACCCGTAGGCCCCGCCCCCTATCAGCCCGTGGAAGAAGCCGCTCCCTCACGGTCGCGGCTCGATAACGTGTTGATCCTGCTGAGCCGCGAGCGTGAGCGAGCGGTCCAGCGTCACTTTTTCCACGGGCTGCTATGCCCCCGCCATCTCCGCCCGCGCCTGGGCGATCACCGCCAGGTACTGCCGCGCCTTCTCCTCGATCACTTCGAGCATCCCTGCATCACACCAGACGTTCCCAAGACCGGCTCTGCGCACGAATTCGTCCGGTTCGGGGCAGCGGGGGCTGTGGCGTATGCTCAGGGGTTGCCGACCGACGCTGACTTTACCAAGATCCTGAGCTGGCCGGGCTACCGATTCTATCGACACGAGGTCGACGAGAAGACGAAAACACTGCGGCTGTGGGTCCGACACAGGGGGGCAACCGTACGATCGAGTGTTCCGGCTGCGGGCGCAAGTTCACCCAAATCCACGACCTCACGGAGCACCCTGTACGGGATCTGTCGTGGGGTGAGTCCGAGGCCACGGTTTTGACTGAGCTGTGTCGGGTGCAGCGTCCGGATTGCGGCGTCAAGCGGGTGAAGGTGTCGTTGTCGCCGGGCAAGGCGCCGTTTCTCGCACGGTTCGAGGAAGTGGTCGGGCTGGCCTGCAGGAGCCCCTCGCCGCGGCACCTGGCGCGGCAGTGTCGATTGCCGGCGAGCACGGTGCGGGCCATCGACTGACGCTACTTGGAACGGTGGCCCGCCGTGCGACGCCAGCCGGGCTTGCGACAGATGAGGCTCGATGGGACCCATTCGGGGAAGCAGCAGGAGTCTCTGACGGTGGTGTGCAACCTGTAGACGGCCGAGCCGTTGTGGTTTGCGCGAGAGCGGAAGAAGGAGACGCTCGATGAGTTCTTCGGCACCCAAGTCGGTGCCGGGCGGCGACATGGGTGGATGCGGCCTGGGTTGACATGTGGGAACCGTATCGGCTGAGCATCGCCCAGCGGGCGCCGAACTGCTGCGTCGTCTGCGACAAACTCGACACTAGGCAGGGCGCCAATCACGCCGTTGACCAGGTGCGGCGGGTGGGATTCTTCCGCAAAAGCCGGCGCATGCGGGGACTGCTGAAGGAGAAGCGGTCGTTACTGCTGAGCTGGTGGTCCATCTGGACACGACCAAGAAGCGTCAACTGAACAGGCTGGTCGCTCTCAGCCGGCGGGTGACGAAAACCCACCTGTTGAAGGGAAGCCCGGATTGACTGTGGACCTACCACTCCGAAGGAGCGATGCTGCGCTACCTGCAAAGCTGGTCCACCAGCTTCGTCGGCAGCCGCTGAAGCCGCTCGAAAAGCTGGTCCACAGCTGCACAATCACCTGGATGGCATTCGGGACTACTCCCGGGCGAAGGTGCCCCTGGGGGCAGTGGAAGCGGTCAACGGAAACATGACGAGCCTGCTGCCGCGCGGCCGCGGCTACCAGAACCTCCGATACCTGCTTCTGAAAGCCCAGCGAATGGCGGCGACCAAGATGGAATCCCTGGTTTTCAGGAAAGCGGCACGAAACGCGGCCTCCCACGAATCCCTGCGCAGACCCGCGAACCGCATGGTCCTGCGGCCACACCGCAAAGCCCCTGTGACCGCCTACAAACACTGGCGATCCGGTACTTCGGCAACGTTCAAGCCGTGGACAGCATCGGTGACGGCGATCACAGAAACCCAGCAGAGACCGGGGCTCTGCAGATTCCTGCGCAGAGCCCCAAGACCCATGCAGGCGTCGCGCGCTTCGCTAGTCCTCCTGAAAGTAGTCCGAGTCTGCCTTCCTCACTGCTGGGGTGGCCACCTGCACCACTCCGATCCCGTGGCGCATCATCAAATTCGCAAGTTCTTTCCCATCAACCAGCCTCAACCTCTTCCCGATCCGGTTTGCGTATTCCCTGGCCTCGCGGGAGAAGTGGGAAGTCGTCACTAGCACGCCCTTCGTGTACCCTCGGCCCTCCAGACTACCCACGAAGGACTGCACCACCGGCCTGCCCACGGTACCTGTCCATCGTTTGGCCTGAAAGCACACCGAGTTCATGCCCAGCTCGTCTTGGTCGATGATCCCGTCGATACCCCCATCGGCGCACCGGCGTATCGTGCGTCGAGTGCACCGGTTGGGACCGCCGTAGCCCATGGCCGTCAGCAAATCAAACACCAGCTTCTCGAAGAATGCTGGAGAGCAACCTAGAACACGGCCCAGGAGATCGTTCGGCAGTGCAGCAACGGCGCTGCGGGCTTGCCGCCGTCGAATGCATTCCGCGGCGGGAGATGCTCGCCAAGCCTCAGCAGGCGCCCCATGCCCGCGCGCGGAGGCTGCCGCCTGGAAGCCGAATCGGACCGCCAGGGTCCGGACACCGGTCTGCCTCTGTGGTGGCGGCGTACCAGCCGCCGGGCTCGGGGCTCCAAGTCTACCGGCAACCTCCTGAACTGGGGTGCGCCGGTTTCCGTGCGAGTCCGTCACCGTAACAGTGATTTCCGTCCTTCCCTTTGCATCACGGCAAACGACTTCGATCGCCTCGACACCCGAGCCTGCCACAGTCGTGTGGACTTTGGGCGCGACTCGCGCCTGGGTGGTCTCCGACAGCATTTCCCGTGTGGTCATGGCGCTTGCACCTCACCAAGGCATCCGGCTCAGCGCCCACAGGGAAGCCTTCACGTGCCCCCCGCGGCCATCTCCGCCCGCGCCCGGGCGATCACCGCCAGGTACTGCCGCGCCTTCTCCTCGATCACCTCGAGGCGGCCTTCCTTGATGCTCTTGGCGTCCACCAATTCGGCCCCCACGGCCACCGCGCAGGCCCCCGCTTTCAAGAACTCCCCGGCGGTCTCCAGGTTCACCCCGCCCGTGGGAATCATCTCGATGTGCGGGAAGGGCGCCCGCAGCGCCTTGATGTACTTCGGCCCGCCCACGTTGCCGCACGGGAAGATCTTCACGATGTCCGCGCCCGCTTCCCAGGCCGTCAGCACCTCGGTGGGGGTCAGCGCTCCGGGCATCACCACCTTCGAGTAGCGCTTCGCCATCTCGATGGTCGCCAGCTTCAGGCCCGGCGAGACGAAAAACTCCGCCCCGGCCAGCATGGCGATGCGCGCCGTCTCCGCGTCCAGCACCGTGCCGGCGCCCAGCACGATCTTGTCGCCCAGCGCGTCGGCCACCTTCTCCAGCGCCCGGATCGCCCCCGGCACCGTCATGGTGATCTCCGCCGCCCGGATCCCGCCGTTGTAGATGGCCTCGACCGCCCGGATGGCGCTCTCCGCGCTGGTGGTGCGCACCACGGGCACGATCCCGATGTCGATGATGGAAGAGAGTATCTGCTGCTTGGTCATGTCCCTTCGATCTTAGCAGCCCCGCTGCGCCGCCGGCCTGTCCGCCGCATGGCGGGGCGCCCGGCGGTTAGCCGTTACCAGTCCACCACCGACCCGTCGTCGGAGTCGTAGGACTGCTGGTTGCGCCAGTCGTGCCCGAGCTTGTCCGCCAGGGCGTTCTCGTCCAGTTCGACACCCAGGCCCGGCCCCGTGGGCAGCTCCAGGTAGCCCTCCCGCACCCGGAACGGCTGCTTGAGGTACCCTTCGCCCAAGCTCACTTGCTCCTGGATCAGGAAGTTGGGAATCGAGGCGGCAAGCTGCACCCCCGCCGCCAGCGAGACCGGCCCCAGCGGGTTGTGCGGTGCGATCGTGGCGTAGTAGGCCTCCGCCATCCCCGCGATCAGCCGCACTTCGGTGATGCCGCCGGCGTGGCACAGGTCCGGCTGGAGGATCGAGGCCGCCCGTTTCTCCAGCACCTCCCGAAAACCCCACTTGGTGAATACGCGCTCCCCGGTGGCGATGGGCAGGTAGGTGCCCCGCGCGATCTCCGCCATCACGTCGTGGTTCTGGCACTGGCACGGCTCTTCGATGAACATGGGCTGATAGGGTTCCAGCGCCTTGATCAGTAGTTTCGCCGTGGCCGGCGGGACCGCCCCGTGGAAGTCCACCGCGATGTCGACATCATCGCCCAGCGCTTTGCGCAATTCGGCAAAGCGCTCCGCGGCGTACTTGACCGCCCCCGGCGTCTCGACCTGCCGCGCGGGGCGCCGCCTCGCCGGCCCCGTCTTGAACGCCGTGAAGCCCTCGGCGATCCGCTTCTTCATCGCCTCGACCGTGCCCGAATGCGCGTACACGCGCACCCGGCTGCGCGTCGGCCCGCCCAGCAGCTCGTACACCGGCACGCCCAGCGCCTTGCCTTTGATGTCCCACAGCGCCATGTCGATGCCGCTCAGAGCGCTAGTCAGGATCGGCCCGCCGCGGTAGAAAGCGTGCCGGTAGATGGCCTGCCAGTGGTGCACCACGCGCCGCGGATCCTTGCCCACCAGGTAAGGCTCGACTTCCTTGACCGCCGCGGCGCAGGTGTGCGCGCGGCCCTCCAGGATCGGCTCGCCCAGCCCCACCATCCCCGCGTTGGTGTGGATCTTCAGGAACAGCCACCGCGGCTTCACCAGAAGCGTCTCCAGCCGCGTGATCTTCAGGTTGTCCTTCGCCGCTACCGGCGCGTCCTTGCCGGGCTGCTGCTCGATCGCGGCTTCGGTCTCCTCCCACCCACCGAGCCCCAGGCCGGCCAGCGCTCCGCCGGCCACCGCGCGGCGGCTCACAGCCTCTTTCGCGGACGTGTTTCTTGTCGGCATAGCGCTCACTGTATCCCGTTAGGATCAGCGGCGCAACCGTGTTGCACCACGCGGCGCCAGCATAGGAACGCCAGCGCGGCCAGACACACTCCACTGACGGCTGTCCCGAACCGCTCCGACTGACCTCCGTCCAGCCGCACCGTGATTTCATGAGCGCCCGCGGGCACCCGAAACCGGATGAGACCTGTTCCCTCTGTCGGCTCGACTCGTAGCGCGGCGGCCCTACCCGTCACCCGCGCCTGCCATCCCGGATAGTAGAAGCGCCGCACCACCACCGTGCCCTCCTGCTCGGCTCGGACTCCCAGGCGGATCTCCCTGGGCGCCCAGTTCAGCACCCAGGCCCGTCCTCCCTGCTCGTGCCGAACCGGTTCCATCGAGGCCCTCAGTTTGACCAAGTCTTCCAGCGCGGCGGCATCCCACGCGGCGCCGCGCGCCCACAGCAGCATCTGCGGCCCCTCATATCCCGCCGCGACCAGCGCCCGCACCTGCGCGGCATTGTGGTGGCGCATCTGGCTGGTCTTCACCAGCCCCGCGGCGCCCATCATCAGCACCCAGGGAAGAACCACCAGCCCCACCGTCCGCGGCTGGGCCACGGCTGCCGGCAGCCTTCCCAGGGCCATGGTCACCAGCGCCGTGGCGGAGACCACCAGCACGATGTTGAATCGCCACGGAAACTGCACGGCTTGCAGCACCGGAAGCGCTGCCCAGACCGGATGCGCCACTGGCAGCATCGTGGCCACGCTGATGAGGCCCGCGGCCAGCCAGAATCGTCGCTCTCGGTCTCGGTCCCGGGTCGCCGGAGACCGCGTCCGCACGAATCCCCAGCCGGCCACCGCCAGCGTCAGCAACGTCACCAACGTGATGCCGTCCCCGCGGGTCAAGGAGGGCGTCAGGAAGTTGTTCGCATAGTGCAGGCTCGGCAGCCGGTTCAACCGCTCCACCGCCATGAATCTCGCGTGCGCGGCGAGCGGCGCCAGGTAGATGGCTGACAGGCCCACGCCCAGCCCCCATCCGGAAACCACCCGCGCTGCCGCGGCCCGCCTGTTGCGCTCCGGCAGGCACAGCCAGGCATAGGCCGCCGCAAACCCGCTGAAGAGCAGCGCGCTGAACAGATGACTCATGATCAGCAGAGCATACGCGGCCGCGAAGCCCGGCAGCGCCGCCCGGTTTCCCTCTGCCAGACGCCTGACAAAGTACAGCACCAACGGCATCCAAACGAAGGCCCAGTGTTCCGCCAGCGCCGAACGGATGTACAAGTCCGTCATCAGGTGGTACGGCATCATCATGTAGATCACCGCGCCCGCCGCGGCCACCCCTGCGCCGGTCACTCCGCGCAGCCACAGATACGCCGCCAGCCCCGCGGCGAGCAGCCCCACAAGAGCGCTCCAGGCCGCTCCCACGCTCTCCAGGTCCGGCGCCCCCAGCCAGCTCGCCACTGGGCGAAACAGACTCCCCACCCAGTAGGGCACCGGCCCGTAGATGAAGAACATGGGGGAGCCCAGCTCCGCGTTCGCGCCGGCCAGCCAGCGCGGATACAGTTCTCCCTCCCAGAACTGCGCCGCGAAGTGCTTCTGGTAGATCAGGTGCCACGGTGAATCGTGGCCCAGCGGAAAGCCCAGAACCAACAGCGGCAGTCCGAGCACCACGCTCGCCACGCCGATCTGTAGCAACGGATGAGGACGCCAAGCCAGCCGCATGGTTTCGCCCGAACGGAACCCGACTTTCGGAGAGCCTATCATAGTCCAGCGCATCGTGGCCGGCCTCCCGTCCGCTGTATCCTGTTAGAGCAGTGCCTCTTGGCCCCAGAATCATCGCCGTCCGCGTCAAGCCCAATTCCCGGCGCCCCCGCCTCGAACAGGCCGCCGGCGGCGCCCTCGTCGCTTACTTGAAATCCCCTCCCGTCGAAGGCCGCGCCAACGACGAGTTGCTGGCTCGGCTCGCCGAACACTTCGGTGTTCCCAAGTCGCGCTTCCGCCTCCGCTGCGGCGCCGCCTCCCGCACCAAGCTGGTCGAGATACTATATTGACTTGACCATGGCCGACTTCCCTCCCGTTCTTCAAGCCCTGCTGCTGGCGGTGGCCCTGCTGGCCGGCGCCTGGGACATCCGCACTCGCCGCATCCCCAACTGGCTGGTGCTGCCCGCCCTGCTGCTGGGCTTCCTGCTCAACGGCTTCTTGTTCTACGGTCCTGGCCTGCTGCGCGCCGCCGCTGGCTTCGGCCTCGCTTTGCTCATCTACATGCCCATGTACATCCTCCGCGGCATGGGAGGCGGCGACGTCAAGCTCATGGCTGCGCTGGGCGCCATCGCCGGCTGGCGCTACTGGCTGGCCATCTTCATCCTCACCGGGCTACTCGGCGGCGTTCTGGCCATCGTGCTCACTCTGGCCAAGGGACGTTTTCGGAGGACGCTCTGGAATGTCGGCTTCATCGTCTCCGAGCTGATCCGCTTCCGCGCCCCGCACCTCGGCCGCGCCGATCTCGACGTCGAGAACCCCAAGGCCGTCACCCTGCCCCACGGCGCGGTCATCACCCTGGGCGTGGTGGCGCTGCTGGTGCTGGCCCGGCTGTTCCCGGGCTAGGGTGTTTCGCTAATGTCCCGGCCTCGACCCGCGGCCGATCAGCACGGCTGTGCAGGCCAGCTATCAGTTGTTTCTCTACCTCCAGGCACTGGACTTCCTCAGCACGCTGGTCGGTTTGCGGCTGGGGCTCCAGGAGGTGAGCCCCTTCGTGCGCCACCTGATGCGGGTTGACCCCACCCTAGGCTTGCTGGTCTCCAAGCTGCTGGCAGTTGCTCTGGGCGGGTACTGCCTGTGGACCGAGCGCCACCGCCTCATCGGCTGGATCAATTACTGGTACGCCGCCCTGGTGGCCTGGAACCTCTGTATCATCCTGGTGGGCTGGCCGAGGGTGGCTCTTTAGGCAGCCGGCCACGGGTGGCGACACGAGAATCGCGCTACCGGCTTTCCGCCGCAGCCCGGCTTTGACACGCCGTTCCGGCCACCTCTCCGGCCGCCAGTCCGCGCACGCAGAAATCGTTGCCTGAGGGGCCACAGGTGTAGACCAGAAACAGCGGCAGGTCCCGCGGGCGCACGCGGTAAGTGCCGCTCGAGACTTCCCACGTGTCACCGTAGTCGGAGAGGACCACCGGGCTGTCCTTCGCGGCCCGCACCCGGAACTGCCCGGTGGACGGCTCGTAGTTCCCATAGCTATAGCAGCGCCCCACACAGACCCGGTCAATCAGGTGAGTGGTGGACCACCACAGCCGGTCCCCTGAACGACAGACCGTGCTCACCACCCGCTGCCGGGCGGGCAGTCGCCCGACCGCGGCCTCCATCCTGTCCTCGAGCGCGTTCAGCTCCCGTGTGTCTTTCCACAGGCAGATGAAGTAGGCCGCCGCCACAGCCATGGCGGCGACCTTCATCCACCTGGGCGGTCGTGCGGCCCCCAGAATCGCGCAAACCACTACGCCGACGACCAGCGACATCCGTTCCGAGATGTACGTCAGTGCATGCTCATAGCCCGGCACTTGCAGCCGGACTGGAACCAGCAGGACTCCCAGCGAAGTCAGGGCCAGCCAGTGGAACGGGACGCCGGCGAGCAGCCGGCTCCAGCCGTACTCCTCCACGAGCCGGGCGCCAAACAGCGTCCAGACCAGCAGCAGACTCAGCGACAGCCAGAGGTAATGGCGACCGTAGACCCAGAGTTGATCCACTCCGAGGATCAACAGGACTTGGGAGCTGTCCCAGGAGTGCGGATAGAAGCGGGCAAGCGCCCAACTCATCGCGCCCACTGCGCCCGCAGCGCTAGCCAGGAGCAGTAGGCGGACCCGGGTCGGGAGTCGCTCCGCCAGCCGCAGGTACACCGCCGCGCCCACCGCCCACACGACCGGCAGGGCATGGGCCAGCCCGGCCAAGCCCAACACCAGGCCAGCCGCGGCCACCCCGAGGGGCCACGGTCTCCACCACAGCGCCAGCGCCCACAGGCACAGCCCAAGGGAGAGGTAGAAGTTGAACAGCCCGGCCTGGAACACCCATCCGTAGCTCAGCACCGCGAGGCAGGGCATGAGATACCACACCCGCCGACCATTGACCCTGCTGATCAGTAGAAACGCGCCCCACGTGAAGACGAGTACCGCCGCCGCGACGGCGATCCGTTGTGCCGCCGCGGGTCCCCACAGCCGCAGAAGCCACACCAGCCAGTGGTCGAACAGCACATTCGTCCACTGCGCGGTCAGAGTGAGTCCCTCCACGCTGCCCTTCTGGATTTCGCTCGCCAGCCACGCGTTGTAGATATGGCTCAGCAGATCGCCGGCCTGGATTCTCGACTGCCAGAAGCAGGGCGCCAGCAACAGGACCGAGACGGCCGTCTCAGGCAGGAAGCGCACTCGCGCCAGGAGCGCCCGCGGGCTTGGGCGGGGGCCGCCGCCTGGCCCCGGGCCTTCGGGCCTACCGGCGGTCCCGTCCACCCTCATAGAAGTAGGCCTGTTCGGCCGTGGCAAACACCCAGTAGGAGGGCCTGAGCCGCAGCACCGTTTCCGTTATCTTCACCGGATCATCGGGCACATGGTACGTGCAGAGAACCATCCGGGGAGCGAATCGCCGCAGGGTCTCACCAGCTCCGGCCATGGCCTGCCGCTCCGCGCCTTCAATGTCCAGTTTGATGAAGTCCACACGCTCCAGGTTCAGCTCCTTCACCGCTTGGTCGATGGTGGTTGCCGGGACGGACTCGGCGGGCCCCGCCGCTCCCTCTGATACCCAGCTCTGCGCGCTGTTGAGTCCGCGCCCAAGGTCCAGGTTTCCCGGACTGCTCCACAGCGCCTTCGGGACCAGCACCACTCTGCCCTGACTCAGTTCCTCGCCAAAGGTCCGCTTCAGGCACTCTACGTTTCGCGGGTCTGGCTCAAAGGCAATGACCTTTTGGGCGCCCCTGCTCAGGGCGAACCTAGAAAAAGTGCCGACGTGCGCGCCGCCATCGATCACCACGTCGCCCCGCTGAACCGCCACGGGCGGACGGTCGTAGACGGCCCCCCACAGCTCTTCGTGGACCAGGTGAGCCAGCAGATGGCCATCGTCGCCACCGGCCCAGAAGCGCCCCAGGGGCGTTTCCCACTGCACACCACATGGCCCGCCGCCTTCCTTGATCATCCGAACCGGCACCCGCCAGCACGCCTCTGTGTCCCGGATGGGCGCCATCCACGACGGGCGCAGTGCGCTCGGCACAGCGTGCCAGAACACCTGGTCCCACCGGATATAGGGGGCTCGACCGCTGACCTTCAGCCGCCACAGCTCCCAGGCGTTTCGCATGCCCTGCGGTCCCTGAGCCACTGTCAGACCAAGCCACCCCGCCGAAAGCGTCACCAGCACAGCGAATACCGGAGCCCGCCAACTCCGCGCACCTCTTTGGTCCTCTACGGCCGTACTGCCTCCACCACCATCGTTTCGAAGGTGTTTGCCTCCCGCCACGGTCCGGTGTGACGAAACTCGACACCCTTCAGCACCGGATCGTCACTCTCGCCCGGTTCGAACTCCCTGACGGGCTGAAAGCCGGCCGTCGCCAGCGTGGCGCGTAGGGTCCCGGGGTCGTACAGGAACTTGTGGCCAAACGAGCCGAACTCCAGATTCAAAATCATGCACTCCGGAGTTTGAACCTCCGGCCAGCCATGCCAGCGCAGTTTCTGTTCAA